>RFJD01000331.1 GCA_003695015.1 Verrucomicrobiota bacterium
GGGCACGTACAAGGTGAAGGTGGGCGGCGAAGAGGTCGAGGTCATGCCGCTGTTCGAGATGTACAAGCGGCATCTGGCCGACTACGACCTGGACACCGTCTCCGAGATCACCTCGGCGCCGAAGCATTTGATCGAGCAACTGGCCAAGGACCTGGCCACCATCAAGCCCGCTGCCATTCATCAGGGCGAGGGCATCAACCACTGGTTCCACGCCACCGAGGCCAACCGCGCGGCCTACCTGCCGGTCATGCTCACCGGCAACATCGGCAAGCCGGGTGCCGGCTGTCATAGCTGGGCCGGCAACTACAAGGCCGCCCTCTTCCAAGGCTCGAAGATCACCGGGCCGGGCTTCAAGGGCTGGATCGGCGAGGATCCGTTCCACCAAAACCTCGATCCCAACGCCCACGGCCGGGACATCGTCGCCCATCTTTACACCAAGGACGAGGAACCAGCCTATTGGAACCACGGCGACCGGCCGCTGATCGTCGAAACGCCGCAGGGCCGCAAGTGCTTCACCGGCAAGTCCCACATGCCCACGCCCACGAAGGCGATCCTGACGAACAACGTGAACCTCATCAACAACGCCAAGTGGGCTTACGGTGTAATCAAGAACGTCAACCCGAACGTCGAGCTGATCGTCACGATCGACACGCAGATGACCGCCTCGGTCGAGTATTCGGACTTCGGGTTGCCGGCCAATTCGTGGGTCGAATTCCAGGACCTGGAAATGACGGCCTCCTGCTCGAACCCATTCCTCCAGATCTGGAAAGGCGGGATCAAACCGCTCTACGACTCGAAGGACGACCTGACGATCCTGGCCGGGATTGCCGCGGCGCTCGGCCGGCTCACCGGCGACAAGCGGTTCTACGACCACTTCAAGTTCGAGCACGAGGGCAAACGCCGCGTCTATATCCAGCGGCTGCTCGACACCTGCCTGACCACCGCCGGTTACAAGCTCGACGACATCATGGCCGGCAAATACGGCCCGCCCGGCGGCGCGCTCATGCTCTTCCGCTCCTATCCGCGCATCGCCTTCCACGAGCAGATCCACGAGAGTTTTCCGTTCTACACCGACACCGGCCGGTTGCATTCCTACTCGGACGACCCGACGGCGCTCGAGTGCGGCGAGAACTTCATCGTGCATCGCGAAGGACCGGAGGCCACGCCCTATCTGCCCAACGTCATCATCAGTGCCAACCGCTACGTGCGGCCCAACGACTACGGCATCCCGCTCGATGCCGAACACTGGGACGCGCGCACGGTGCGCAACGTCAAGATGCCGTGGGCGCTGGCGCGCACGACCAAGAATTTCCTCTGGGAAAAGGGCTTCCAGTTCTACTGCCTGACGCCCAAGTCGCGTCACAGCGTGCACTCCTCCTGGGCGAACGTGGATTGGCACCTGATCTGGAACTCGAACTTCGGCGATCCGCACCGCATCGACAAGCGGCTGCCCAACGTCAGCGAGCACCAGCTCCACATCAACCCACAGGCGGCGCGCGATCTCGGCTTGAAGGACGGCGACTACGTCTATGTGGACGCCAACCCGGCCGACCGCCCCTACCTCGGCGCCACGCCGTCCGATCCGTTCTTCCGCGTCAGCCGCCTCATGCTCCGCATCACCTACAACGCGGCCTATCCCTACCACGTGGTGATGATGAAGCACGGCTCGTTCATCGCCACCGAGAAGACCGTCAAGGCACAGCAAACGCGGCCCGACGGCCTGAGTCTCACGCACGACGGCTACATCTCGAACTTCCGCTTCGGCTCGCAGCAGTCGGTCACGCGCAACTGGCACATGCCGATGCACCAGACCGACACGCTGTTCCACAAGACCAAGGCCTTCATGGCCTTCATGTTCGGCGGCGAGGCCGACAACCATGCCGTCAACACCGTGCCGAAGGAATGCCTCGTCCGTATCATCAAGGCCGAGGACGGCGGATTGGGCGGACGCGGCCCGTGGAAGCCCGCACTCAACGGCATGGCGCCGGCCGCGGAGAACGACACCATGAAGAAATACCTGCAGGGCGGCTTCTTCCTCGTCGGCCAGCGGGCGCCCGCGCCCGGCGCCAGCGCATACGATTGAGCGCGATCGAGCAACCGTCACCCCAAACCGTTTCCCGCATATGCCGAAAAACGAATTCGACTTCGACGACCCGATGGAACTCAACGGCATGGCCTTCGTGACCACGGAGGACACCACCGAGGCCATGGCGGAGTGCTTTATCGAGGAGTATCTGCGTCTCGGCTACACCGCCGAGCAGGTGCTGGCCCTGTTCCGCGATCCGTTCTACCTGGGCGTGCACATGGTGCTGCAGAACCGCGGCGAACCATTTGTGCGCGAGACCATCAACCGCGTGTTTGCCATGTGGGGACGGCCGGGCTTGAGCGAAAGCCCGGGGACCACCGCCTCACAAAGCTGACCCGAATCCGAACCGACCTTTCGAAACCATGAGCAACGTTTACAACTGGCAACTGGGCCGGACGATGGCGTTCCCCTACGAGGCCGCCTATCCGGAGCAACAATTTGCTTTCGTGTTCAACACCAACCGGTGCATCGGCTGCCAGACCTGCACCATGGCCTGCAAGAGCACCTGGACCTTTTCGAAAGGCCAGGAGGCCATGTGGTGGAACAACGTCGAGACCAAGCCCTACGGCGGTTATCCCCATCACTGGGACGTGAAGCTCCTCAACCTGCTCGAAGAGGCCAATCCCGGCGGCCAGGTCTGGAGCGACGATCCGCCCACGGCCAAGGCGCCCTACGGCAAGTTCAACGGCAAAACCATCTTCGAGGCGGCGCCCACCCATCTCGGGCCCGAAGGCGCCAACCGCGCGCTCGGTTATCTGCCGGAGGATGAGGAATGGTCGGCGCCCAACCGTTACGAAGACCATCCGGTCAGCCCCGATCTGGGCGAGAAAGGCCGCTACTTCAAAGGCGGCGAGGCCCTGCCGGCACACAAGACGTGGTTCTTCTACCTGGCACGCATCTGCAACCACTGCAGTTATCCGGCCTGTCTGGCGGCCTGCCCGCGCAACGCCATCTACAAACGGCCCGAAGACGGCATCGTGCTGATCGACCAGCAACGTTGCCGGGGTTATCGCAAGTGCGTCGAGGCCTGCCCTTACAAGAAGAGCATGTATCGGCCGACCACCCGCACCAGCGAGAAATGCATCGCCTGTTTCCCGCGCGTCGAGGGACGCGATCAGCAGGGTGGCGGGCGTCCGATGCAGACCCGTTGCATGGCGGCCTGCGTGGGGCACATCCGGCTGCAGGGGTTGATCCAGCTCAACCCGGACGGGACTTGGAAGGAACAGCGAAACAACCCGATTTACTACTTGGTGCACGTGGCCAAGGTGGCCCTGCCGCTTTACCCGCAGTTCGGCACCGAACCCAACGGCTACTACATCCCGCCCCGCTGGGTTCCGCGGCCCTATCTGCGGCAGATGTTCGGCCCGGGTGTGGACGCCGCCATCGAGCGATACACCGTGCCCGACCGCGAGCTGCTCGCCGTGCTGCAGCTCTTCGGCAAGGACCACCGCATCTGCCACCGCTACGAAATCAAGGAAGGTCCGAAGGTGTTCGAAACCGAGGTGCGCGGTCGGAAATTCACCCTCTATAACGACACGATCATCGGCTACGCCGCCGATGGGACGAAGATCATCGAAACCACGGTCGAAGAACCGCTTCACCTGCGGCCCCAGCCCCATGCCAACTCCATCTGAACCAGGCCCGGCCGAGACCATGCGTCGCTGGGAAGCCACTCCCTCGCGTCCGCCGCGCTCGGTGTTCGGCAATTACCAACCGGCCTCCGAATGCGCGGCCAGACAGCAAGAGCGCACCGGTGGTTCGACGTTGGCGCCCCTCTCGCCCGATCGCGACAC
>RFJD01000332.1 GCA_003695015.1 Verrucomicrobiota bacterium
CCGAAAATCTCCGGCTCGGGGAAACCGAAGGTGTGGAACACGGTGCCCGGTTGGAGGGGGGTGTCCTCGGGCAGGTCCACCACGAACTTCATGCCGACGGCCCAATCGCGGGCGTGGTGGCCCTCCGGCAACCCGAGCGCCTCGTCCAATTGGCGGCCCACCGCCCCCACCGGCCCGTCCGCCACGACCGTCAGAGCCGCATGCACCTCCATGCCCGGCATGAAACCTTCCTCCGGTTCGCCGCGGGCGTTGACCCCTTGATCCACCAACTGGACGCCCTCGACGCGCCCGTCGCGCAGCAGCGCCTTTTCCACCGGCGTGCCGGGCCAGATTTGGACCGTGCCGGCGGTCAGAAGCTGGGAGGCAACCCACTGGTTGAACTGGCCCAGCGACATCACCAGCCCGTTTTTCTTGTGGAGGAAATCGGGGGTCCAAGGCAGTTCGAGGGCGTCGTGCTCGAACGGCAACAGGCCCCGGGCCGCCCGAATCAACCGATCCGCCACCCGCAACCCGCGCGAACGCCGGCTCGCGCCCACCGGATCCAGCAGGTACAGGACCTTCTCCTCCTTCACCGGCGCGCACATCGGGATCCGGGCCGGATCGAGGTCCGGAAACGATTCCCGGATGGCCCGCGCCTTGGTGACGACGCCCGAGACCCCGAAGGCGACGTCGTCGGCCCGCTCGTAACAAAGGACCTGCAGCGGCATGCCCGGCGCCGTGGGACTCTCGAACCGCGGCGTGCCGTCCGGCTTGAGCAGGCCGCGTGAGAGGGTGGTGAGGAAACCGCCGGCGGCGGGGCCGAAGCCGACGCAGACGATGTCCACGTCCATCCGGGGGCGTTCAACCCCGGCGGCGGCCGGTGTCTCGGTGGCTTGGTGAGCTTGGTCAACCATGGCTTCTCGATCGCGGATGGGCCGACGCGACCGGCCGTGGGCGGGTGGTGCGCGCGGCGGCGTCGTCGGTCCCCGTGGGCCGCCAGCGTAGCGGTCCGGGACCGGACAGGCGATGTCAAAGCTGTTTCCGGCTGCGGGTTGGGGCGGTCGAGCGGACCCGAGCGGGGCCGGCCGCTTCGGACGGATGCCTACTCCTCCATCCGCAGGCGGAAGAACCGCGCCCGGGCCTCCGGCGGAACGACCCGCGGGCTTTCCGCGGCCAGCGGCAGGTACGGGCCGGTGGGTTGGTCGGCTGCCTCGAGCACGTAGGGGCCGAACCAGCTCAGCACCAGCCCCTCGGGACCCGGCTCCAGGTCGAGAACGGGCGCCACGGTGGCCAACCCGTGGTAAAGGCCGGCGCCAAGGACGCGGACGTGTCGCAAGCCCTCGGGCAGCACGGTTTGGTTCCATGCGTCGTCGCCCCAGACGACGACGGTTCCGTCGGCCCGCAAGGCGCAGGAGTGGAAATCGCCCGCCGCCACGGCGATCACATCGTCGAGGCCGGCCGGCACGTCCGTCTGGCCGAACGTGTTGTCGCCCCAGGCCACCACGCGTCCGTCCGCCAGCAGTGCCAGGCTGTGCAGGTAGCCGGCGGCGATGGCCCGGACGCCGGACAGGCCGGGCGGGACGGCGCATTGGCCGGCGCTGTTGTCGCCCCAAGCCACCACGGTGCCGTTGTTGCGGAGTGCCAGGGTGTGGAACCGTCCCGCGGCCAGGGAGGTGACGAAGCCAAGGCCGGCGGGGACCTCGCGCTGGCCGTGGCGGTTGTCGCCCCAGACCACGACCGAGCCGTCCTGCAAGGCGGCGGCGCTGTGGGCCTCACCGGCGGCGATGGCGACCGCATTGGTCACGGCGGGCGGCATGTTCGTTTGGCCGGCGTCGTTGGCGCCCCAGGCGAAGACCCGGCCGTCGAGACCCAGCGCCAAGTTGTGTTGGGCGCCGGCGGCGATGGCGACGGCCCGGAGCGCGGTGGGGACTGCCGTTTGTCCGCGTTCGTCCAGCCCCCACGCCGCCAGGCGGCCGTCCGGCAGCAGGGCCAGGCTGTGGAACTCCCCGCCAGCCACCGCCACCGCGGCGAGCGGTCGGGGCGGTGTGGATTGTCCGCCGGAATCGTCGCCCCAAGCCACCACTGCCGCCGGTCGCGGGAGAACGAACAGGGTCATGGCCGTGGCGACCCTGCCGGCGGGGTTCGACCCTTCCACGCGGTAAACGCCCGCCTGCTCGGGGCGGATGCGGCGGAGGGCCAGCGTCGGGCCGGTTTGGTCCGGCAACGGGATGCCGTTGTGGAACCAGGTGTAAGCCACAGGCGGCGCGCCAGCCGCCTCGACCGTCAGCTCGACATCCTCGCCAACCGTGGCCACGCGGTTGGTAAGCGCGCGGAGCCACCGCACGGGCGCCGGCGTCACGGTCACCGAGGCGACGCGGCTGGTGGCTTGGCCGAAGGCGTTGGAGGCCACGACAAAGTAGGCGCCCGCGGAAGCGGCGGTCACGTTCTCCAACACCAGCGTCGGTTCGGTGCGTCCCGCCATGGGCGCGCCCTCGAAATGCCACTGGTAGCCGATGGGCTGCGTGCCGGCGGCCACCGCCAAGAGGGTGACCGTTTCGCCTTCGACGACCGTGGCGTCGGCCGGCTGCTCGACGAATTGCGGGGGCAGACCTTTGACGGTGACGATCGCCGGTTCGCTGACGGTCGTGCCCACGGCGTTGGCGGCCACCAGCTCGTAACGGCCGGCGTCTTCGAGCCGGGCATGGGCGATCTGGTAAACCGGGCCGGTGGCCCCCGGCAGCTCGGCGCCGTCCTTCTGCCATTGGAAACGGATCGGCTCGGTGCCACGGACCTCGGCCGTCAACACCAGCAGATCGCCCTCGGCGACCGCCAGGCTGGCGGGTTGGCTGACGAACCGGGGCGCGGCCGGGATGACGGTCAGGGTGGCGGTGCGGGTTTCGGTTTCGCCCAAGGCGTTCCGGATCACCGCCGAAAAACCGCCGGCATGGGCGGCCTGTACGTTGGGCAGCATCAGCACCGGTCCGGAGGAGGCGGGAATGGGCTGGCCGTTGTGACGCCACTGTACCGTCATCGGTTCGGTGCCGGCGAAGGCGACCGCAAAGGTGACGTCGCTGCCGGCGGGAACCTCCTGGTCTTCGGGTTCCGCCAGGAGGCGCGGGGCGCTGGGCAACACCCGCAGGAGGCCCGGCGGGCTGAGGGTTTCGCCCAGCCGGTTGCGGAGCCTCACCCGGTACACGCCGGCATGGGCCGCCTGGGCGTTGGTGATGATCAGGGTGGCGTTGGTGGCGCTCGGCAGGTCAAGGCCGTCCAGCGTCCATTGGAGGGCGGGCGCCGGAACGCCGCCGGCTTCCACGCGCAGTTCGGCGGTGTCGCCGGCCAGGACGGTCAACGGTTGGGGCGGGACGAGGACCGATGGCGGCGTTTCGACGATGAGCCGGGCGGGCTGACTGGTCGCCGAGCCGTAGGCGTTGGTGACGGTCACCCAGTAATCGCCGGCTTGGTCCGGGCGGATGTCGCTGAGGAGCAGGGTGGCGTTGGTGGCGCCGGGGATGGGGTTGCCGTTGAAGAACCACTGATACTGCAACGGTTCTTCGCCGTTGACCTCGACCAGGAAGCTCACCAGGCCGCCGACGGTGTTGGTCTGGGACGACGGTTGGACGGTGATCACCGGTTCGGGCAGGAACGGATGGATCCTGGCCTCGAAGCTGGCATGGGTCCAATCGCGCAGGCCGAGGAAGACATGCCGGTCGGTGACATGCACATACTTCGTGTCCTTGGCGACCGGCTCGCTGCGCAACACTTCCAGCGTTTCCCAGTCGAGCACCCGCAGCCACGTGCCGGTCTGGTCCACGGCGACGGTGAAAATCAACCGGCGCGGTGTGTCGAAGGCCACGTCCAGGATGCTGCTGTTCAACGAAACGGTGGGCTGGAGGTCTTCCGCCTCGGTCTCCGCGCTGGTCATCACGTATCCGCCCCCGGTGATCAGCCGGGTTCCGTCGGGATGGCACCAAATCTGGCGGACGGACGGGATGAAAGGAGAAACGGAACGGTACCAGGAGGCTCCCAGAGCACCTGTTTCCGGGTCGAAGGCAAAGCGCATGGCTTCGCGTTTGTTCAGCAAGGATTCGGTCAGATAAAACGCCCGCTGGCCGGGGTGGAGGGCGACGAGCCAGCCCCGGAACAGGGTGTCCGAGGAGGAGAGCAGTTGGCCGGTCTCGATGCGGTACACGGCCAGCCCCGGGGCGCCCTTCGATCCCGCGGAGATGATCAACAGGCCGTTGTCGGTGGCCGCCAGATCGAACGTGTCGATCCGCACTTCGAATTCGCGCGTCTTGACCAGCCGCTCGAGGTCGAACTCGGCCACGCGGTTGGTGAAGGGGGCCGTGGCCCAGTTCTCGTGAGGCCGCGATTGGAGCCCCACGTACATGCGGCGGCCGTCGGGTGCGACGGCGATGGCTTCCGGGTTCAGATCGAAACGGAAGCGGCGCTCGATCAGGCCGTTGGTCAGGTTCATCACCGCCAGGTACTTGTCGTGGTAATGGGTGAGGAAGGCGACGGGCCGCCCCGGCTGGAAGGCCACATCGCTCGGCCAGAAGGGGACTTCAAAGGGCGTGTTGTCGCCCGCCGGTTCGCCCGGGTCGTCCTCTTGGGCGACTTCGAACTCGATCCGGGCCGACCCGCTGGCGCCAAACCGGTCCTTGACCTGCAGGATGACCGTCTTCGGGCCCGGGACGGTGAAACGGTGGGTGAGGACCCGCTCGTGGTCGAAGGCCGTGTCCCACCAGCCGTCACCGTTCCAGTCCCAACGATAGAAGAGCTCCCCGGCCTCGTCCCGGTCATCGGTGGTGGCGCTCGCGTCGAAAGTGATGGTTGTCTGCGTGGTGGGCGCCTCCGGGGTCATCGTCAAGGCGGCCACGGGGGGTTGATTGTCCCCGGCCCCGGCGGCGGGACTGGGCAGGCGTTTCACCAAGGTGCGGCCGTCCACCAGCGAGACGAGGAACAGATGCTCCCCTTGGACCGCAATCCAGCGGGCCGGTTGATCAAGGGCCATCGTGTCGGCCAGGAGGTAGGTGGAGCTGTTGTAGTAGAAGAGCTGGTTGCCGGCGACGGTGAACAGGGCTTCGTGTTCGGGGTCGAAGACCGCCTCGTCGATGGTGCCGCCCTCCAGGATTCCCAGTTTCCGCAGGTCCTGGTTCCGTTCGGCCGAGCTGGTGAACACCGTGCCGTTGCGGTCCACCAACGTCGTGCCGTCCGGATGGCACCAGACCTGGCCGTTGTACACCTGGGAGGATTGGCCCTCCGAGTCCCAGTGAGTCAGGAAACGACCGGTGGCCGGATCGAAATTGTAGCGGTGCAACGTCCATCCCTTGCCCCAGGCGTCCGCCACGTAAATCGCGGTCTGGCTCGGGGCCAAGGTCAGTCGCGAGGGCAGTGGCGGCGGGGCCGTGTCGAGGAGTTCGCCGGTGTCCGCCCGGCGGATTTGGAATTGGTGCCAACTGTCCGCCTCGGCGAGGATGAGCAGCCCGCCGTCGGTTAGGAGCATGTCATAAACCCGGCCAGGCATCGTGAACTGACCCAGCACCGTCTGTTGCTCGAGATCGATCCGGGCAACGGCGTTGCTGCCGCCGAGCGGCGGACTGGGAACGGGCGGTTGGGGGCTCAGGCTTACGCAGAGCTGCGAGCCGCCGGGCGCGACCGCCAGGAGTTGCGGATACCAGTCGAAGTTGAACTCCCGTTCCACCAGTCCGTTGGTCAGGCTCAACACCGCCACGGTCCGGTTCGCCGTGTCCGCGAGGTAGGCCAGCGGGCGGACCGGATCGAACACGACGCTGTTGGCCGCAAACGGGAGCTCGAACACCGGGCTGCCCCCGCCGGGTTGTTCCGGATCGTTCACGAACGGCACGACAAAGCTTTGACTCACCCGGGAGGTCAGGCCATGGCGGTCCCGCACCTCGAGGATGACCGTCTTGGTTCCCGGGTTCAGATAGCGGTGGGTGGCGGTGCGCTCGGCGCTGAATTCCGTGTCGAAAACGCCGTCTCCGTCCCAGTCCCACCGAAACTCGAGATTCTCCACGCCGTGGTCGTCGGTCGAGCTCCCCCCGTCGAAGGTGATGGTGTCGAGGGTGGTCGGGTTGGCCGGGTCGAAGGTGAAGGCGGCCGTCGGCGGCTGGTTGTCCAACCAGTCGGCCCCCAGCACCTCGGCGAGCGAAAACAGCACCAGCTCAGCGGGGGAGGACCGCCAGCGATAGAGCCATTGTTGGTCGGGCGAAACCGCCTGCACCGTGCTGGGGAAGGGCAGTTCCGCCAGTTCCTTGCCGCTGATCAGGGCGTACGCGTGGGTGTGCCCGAACACCGCCCGCCCGTCCGGGAGCATTGCGTAAATCTCCTCGGGAAAGGTCTGGATGACCTGATGGAGATTCGTGGCCGCGAGGGCGGCGGTCTTGGTCACGACGATGGTTTCGTCCCGGTCGAGCAGGACCGGCGTGTCCCTCGGATCGCGACGGCCGAGCCATTCGGAGGTTTCCAATGCCACCGGCGTGTCCCCGCTGACGTCGTAGCGGGTGACCCGGGAGGCGAGGGAACCGGCGCTCCATCCGAGCTGGCTCCAACTGAACAAGGTCTGCCCGTTCCGCGTCAGGGCCATGCCGCCGAAGCCCAGGGTGTCGCTGAAGTAGGCCAGCTCCTTGCCGGCGGTGAAGTCGTGGATGTGGACCCCCGGGGTCCAGGCGCCATCCGTGAAAAAGACCTTCTCCGGGACGGCCACCGCCAACCGCAGGGGATGGGCGGGATCGTGCGTGCGAGGCGTGCTGACAGAACGGCTTCCGGCGACGGTGAATGTCTCCAAGTCGATCTTCATCAGGGTCCGGCTGCCGGTGTTGATGACAAACAGGGCGTCCCCGGCGGAGGTGATGTCCATGTCCGTGGGCGACAGGCCCAACGGCAATTCGCCGAGCACGGCCCCGGTGTTGGCATCCAAGGCCAGCAGCGTGCCGGTCGAAGGCTCCGTGCCGCGGTTCAGGGCGTAGAGCTTCGGCCTGAGGGGATCCGGCAACAGCTTGACCAGCGTGCGGTTGCCGAGCGTCACGGTGGTTTCGGCCAAGCCGGTCAAGGGGACGAGAAAGGCGGCGGTGAGAACAAGGCCACGTCCAACGGTCCGAAGGCAGTTTTTCATGGCGGCAAGGTCCAAGTCCCGGAGGGGGTCTCGGCCACCGGGATGACAAGGTGTGTTTAGCATCCTGACAGCGGTCGGGCAATGGCAAAAACGAGGCCGATTTGAAACGGCTGATCCCGGCCCGTCTCTCGCGAAGATGCGGTTGTGATACGGCCGGTTCGCCTGCTGGAGCGAGTCCGGGCATTCGGTTGGCCGCTGGTTGCCGGCGGGTGAACGCACGGGTCGAAGGGCGGCTCCCCCGGTCGGCGCAAAGGACCTGTGGCAACGGTCTTGGGGTGCAAGGGGGAACGGGAGAAAAAATCGGAGGTTTTCCGGCCGGTTGTTGCGACGGATGATGAGGCGGCGCCTGAGGGCGACCAGGACGACTTTGGGGGGCTTGTCGCGTTGGATGGGGGCCAAGTGTCAGTCAAAAGGCGTCACTGTGTGGGAAAAAGCACGGTGAGTAAGGAGAAGCCGAAGATGAGCCAAAAACTCCTTGGAGGAACGTCGTCGGGCCATGGTGGCTTTGGTGCGCAAGGGGCGCTCGATGCGCTCGGTGGCCCGCGAGGGTGTTGGGGAAGCGTCCTTGGACCTTCTTGGAGAGGAAGAACTGGAGGGAATCCTTGGCGATGTCGACGCCGAGGCAGGTGGGGGAGAGCTCAGTGCTCATTCTGGTCATGCGAGCTGGCAGATGGGCGCCGCTCAATCAACGGTTCGAGTTGACCAACAAGGGTGGCGGGCGGATCGGGCTACAAACGATCGGGCCTAAGGCCGATCCAGGCCGGCTACGATCCAGCCCGCCGGCTGTCCCCCGGCCCTGCAGGGCCGGGGGACAGCCATCCTCGCCTCCAGCGGGAAGCAGGACGAAGAAAAGATACAAGGCCG
>RFJD01000058.1 GCA_003695015.1 Verrucomicrobiota bacterium
CTTGGCCCGCCGGCTGGCGTCGTATTCCACTGGCAGGGTGATCAACTGAAACAGTGTGACCACCCCGTAGGCGCCAATGGCGAAGGGCAGGATCTGGGCGAACAGGCGCGGGCTCAAGAGCCCGAACATGGTCATCATCATCCCGCCCACGAAGATGATGAAAAACGCCTTGGTCGCAAAATTGGTGGCCGGAACGAGTGCCATCCGCCACTGGAGCGGGGCATAGGCGGCTTGGTGTTGCAGGGCATGGCCGGCCTCGTGGGCCGCCACCCCCACCGCCGAGATCGATCGACCCGCGAAGTTCTCTTCCGACAAGCAAAGCACCCGCCGCACCGGATCGTAGTGATCCGTCAGCCGGCCGGGCACGACCTTGACCGGGACGTCGTGCAGTCCGGCTTCGTCCAGGATCCGGCGGGCTGCCTCCGCCCCGGAGACGCCGGAACTCGTTGGGGTCTCGAGGTAGCGGTTGTAAGCCGACATCAGCCGCATCTGGGCGTACAACCCCAGCAGGATGCCGGGCAACAACAGCCAGTCCCACGGCATGAAAAACAGTCCAAACATCACATTCATGGTCATCGTTCTCCCTTTGGCCGCACCGCCCCCGGAAGGCGGTCGGCCCCAAAGGTAACCCGCCGCGCCCCGGGCGCAACCACGTCCATCCCGCCCCAAGGCCAAGCCGCCCCGCCCCGGGCCGACGCCGGTCCGGGACGGGGCGTGTGCCTGTTCAGCTCCGCGGTTATTCGAACTGGATGGTCACCTGCCCGCCACTGAGCTGGATGTCAGTGATCCGGCGGGCGGCGGTGCTGCGGATCCGATAGAACCGCGCCTGGCCGCCGGCGGTGGTGGTGAACTGCCCCGCAGCGGCGTTGAGCGTGGCTGCCGGATCCTCGACGTAGGGGCCTTGGACCTGATCGGCGTACTCGAGCACGTCCACCGGCACGTTCTCGGCGTCCAGCCAAGCCCGGATGGCCCCGGGCTCGCTGCTGTTGATCAGGATCCGTTCGCCGGTCTCGCGGTTCACGGAGAACCACTCGACATGGGCGCCGCCGCCCCGCTCGTACCAGACGAACCGGAACGGATAGAAGCCGTCCCGCGGCACGATGAAGTCGAAGGTCTGGTTGGCGGTCCCGCCGCTGCGGAAGGCCAGGGCCGGCACGGCGGGATCGTTGACCAACGTGCCGCCCACGACCTTGAAGCCGTCGTCGGAGATCACCCCCATGCGATGGACGCCGGCGGTCAGCTCCAACCAGCAGGTGGCTTCCATGGCGAAGTCGTCGTCGCCGTTGACCAAGGGATCCAGTCCGGGAGGCAGTTCATCGCCCGGGAAGGCGCCATCCGCGCTGCCCGGACCGTTCTGGGAGTAGTTGATCACCTGGTCGGTGTCGGTCACGTCCACGGCCTTGGGAATCGTCGAGTCGGGGGCCAACTGGTCCTCGGCCCGGATGAGGCTGTTGTCGAGGTTCGATCCCATGGGGGCTTGGACGAACCGGATGTGGAAACCGCGCTCGGTCCCCGGTCCGGTCCGGGCGGTGGCCGGATCCAGGCTGGCGTAAAGGATGGTGAACTGCCAGGAGGCTTGGATCGGTTCGCCCTCGTTGTCGAGGTAAGCCACCCGGGCCGACTGCGTCACGCCTGAAGGTGGCAGCGGCGAGATCGGATAAGTCACCCGGGCGCCGTCGATCGTGCTCTCGACCGTCGCGTCCACCTTCACCTCGTTGAGGTAGAGCTCGATGCTGTCCACCTGCACCGAGGTCTCGCGGTTTTGGATTTCCACTTCGATGACCGGCTCGACGGTCTTGACCTCGGTGTCCGGGGCCGGCCGGAGCAGCGTCACCGCCGCGCGTTGTTTGCCGGGAGGCGGCACGGGCACGAAGACGAGATAGTTCTGGTAGCGGGCGCCGTCGGAGGGATCGGGTGTGACCTGACGCAACCGGAACGTCTGCACCCCGGACAGTTGCAGGACGATCTTGTTCTGGCCCGTGCCGTCGGTCAGCGGGAAGTTGCGGTATTGGAAGCCGGTTTTCTCGCCGAAGAAGGTTCCCAAGAGCTGGGTGGAGGCGTTGGGTTGAGTCGGGTTGCCGGTGACCTTTTCGAGGACGCTTTCGGCCGTGGCCATGTTGACCACCGCCTGCCGCAGATAAACCTCGTAGTAACCGGGGGTGAAACTGCGGGTGTACTGGAGCCACTCGTCCGCGGCGATGTCGATGACGTCGTAATCGTAAACGAGGTTGTCCGGCCCGCCGGCATCCTCGTACTTCTGGCGCAGGATGTCGCGCGAATGCTGCATGCGGACCGCGTCCCACGGCCGGTACATGGCGTACTCGGCGGTGGGGCCCGAGCGGGTGTCATGGTAGTCCACCTCGGGGACGCCGGTCTGCAGGCTGTAACTGGTGGCCGAGAAGCCCCCCTCGAAAAACGGCGCCGGGTCATTGATGTAGGAGCCGCCGTCGAAGTTGTAATCCTCGACCTCCACCACCTTCGCGCTGGCGGTGAAGGTGTCGAAATAGATGACCTCCTCGGTTGTGGCGCCGTCGGCGTCCACCACCCGCAAAACGGCCTCGTAGTTGGTGTCCGGGGCCAACTGGCCGGCGGCACTCACCCGGACCGACGAGCCGTCCGGCTGGAGGTCGGTGATCGTCAGGGCGTCGGCGGGCAGGGGCGTGCCGTTGAGGACGATGCTCAACTGCTCCTTCGGCAACGGCTTGTCGTCGGCCGCCTTGAAGGAAATCACGGTGTCGGAGGGCAGGAAGTTGGCGAACCGTTCGGGCTGGATCTCCGAGATGGTGGGCGGGCTGTTGGCGGCCGCCGAGGTCACCAACACCGCGTTGTCATACACCACCCGGTACTGGCTGATGGCGGCATTGAACTGCTGGTAGCAGTACAGCGTGAAGTAACCGGTCGTGATGAACGGCTCGGCCGGCGAGTCCGTCCCGTCGGCCATCGCGTCTTCCCCCGGCGTGTCCACCACCGTCCGCTCCCACAACACCGCGTCGTTGTTC
>RFJD01000333.1 GCA_003695015.1 Verrucomicrobiota bacterium
GCCGCCGTCCGGCGTTTCGGCTCGAGCCTCAACTACGTCCCCCTCAAGACCATCGCCGATGTCTTCGCCGAGGTGACCCGCGGCCGGGCCGACTACGGCGTGGTGCCGGTCGAGAACTCGACCGAGGGGGTGGTCACCAGCACGCTGGACATGTTCGTGGACAGCCCGCTGCGGATCGTGGCGGAGATCGTGATGCCCATCCAACATTGCCTGGTGGGGCGCGGTCCCGTCGGCCAGATCCGCCGCCTCTACTCCCATCCGCAGGCCCTGGCCCAGTGCCGGGTGTGGGTGCAGAACCACCTCCCCGACGTCGAGGTCATCGAGACTTCCTCGACCACCCGGGCCGCCGAGATGGCCGCCGAGGATCCGGCCGCCGCCGCCATCGCCAGCTCCCTGGCCGCCGAACGCTACGGCCTGAGCGTGCTGGAGGCGGACATCCAGGACAATTGCGACAACGCCACCCGCTTCCTCGTGCTGGGCCGCCAGATCCCCGAGCCGACCGGCGACGATCGCACCAGCCTGCTGATCAGCATCGCCGACCGCGTGGGCGCCCTGCACGAAACCCTCGAACCCTTCCGCAAGAACCGGATCAACCTCACCAAGATCGAATCCCGCCCCAGCAAGCGGAAGGCGTGGGCGTACTACTTCTTCATCGACCTGGACGGCCACATCAAGGACGCCAAGGTCGCCCGGGCGGTGAAGCAGCTCGAGCACATCTGCCAGATGGTCAAGGTGCTCGGCTCCTACCCCAAGGCCGTGGCGTGAACGGCCGGCGGGGCGGAGGGTCGCCGCCGGCCGGCCGCTCGTCGGCCGCCGCCGGCCGCGGTCGGGTTCAGGCCACGGTGATCCGCTTGTCCAAGTAAACGTCCTGGATGGCGTGGAGCAGCTTCACGCCCTCGGCCATGGGCCGTTGGAAGGCCTTGCGGCCGCTGATCAACCCCATCCCGCCGGCGCGTTTGTTGATCACCGCGGTGCGCACGGCCTGCTTGATGTCGTCCTCGCCGCCGGAGGGGCCGCCGGAATTGATGAGTCCGGCCCGGCCCATGTAGCAGTTGACCACCTGGTAGCGGCAGAGATCGATGGGATGGTCGGTGGTCAGCTCATCGTACACCTTGGGGTGCGTCTTGCCGAACTTTTCGAGCGCCTTGTAGCCGCCGTTGTTCTCCGGGAGCTTCTGCTTGATGATGTCCGCCTCGATCGTGACGCCCAAGTGGTTGGCTTGGCCGGTCAGGTCGGCGCTGACGTGGTAGTCCTTGTCCTGCTTGAAGGCCGGGTTGCGCAGGTAACACCACAGCACGGTGGCCATGCCCAGCTCATGGGCGCGTTTGAAGGCCTGGCTGGTCTCGATGATCTGGCGCGAGGATTCCGGCGAGCCGAAGTAGATCGTCGCGCCCACGGCCACGGCCCCCATGTTCCACGCCTGTTCGACCTGGGCGAAGTACACCTGGTCGAACTTGTTCGGGTAAGTGAGCAGCTCGTTGTGGTTGAGCTTCACCAGGAACGGGATCTTGTGGGCGTACTTGCGGGCCACCGCCCCGAGCACGCCGAGGGTCGAGGCCACGGCGTTGCAGCCGCCCTCGATGGCCAGTTTGACGATGTTCTCCGGGTCGAAGTAGTCCGGGTTCGGCGCGAAGCTGGCGCCCGCGGAGTGTTCGATGCCCTGATCGACCGGCAGGATGGACAGGTAACCGGTGCCCGCCAGGCGGCCGTGGTCGAACATCTGCTGGAGGCTGCGCAGCACCGCCGGCGGGCGGTCGCTCAACGCCCAGACGCGGTCCACGAAGTCGGGGCCGGGCAGGTGGAGTTTCTCTTTGGGGACCGTCTTGCACTCGTGGGTCAGGAGGTCGTCGGCTTCGGGTCCGAGGAGTTGATGGATGTCGATGCTCATGGCGAAGGAGTTCCCAGCAATCTGGTCCACGGGACTTTGGCCGGCGGGGGCGGGTTTGGCAACCACCCGGTGCATGGCCACGGCGGCGCGGCGGCCGCCGGTTGGTCCTCCGGGTGCGGCAGGCCGCCCCCCATGTCGAACCATCCTGCAGCCCAAGCTTCATTGCGGACCGACACGAGCACCGCCTGCAAGCCCGCGAAGAAGCCCATGCCCACCAAGGCAGCCAACCAATGGGGCGCGAAGATCGACATGGCGCCGACAGCCACCGCCACCGCCCGCAGCAATACCAACGCCGAATGGTATCGCGTCACGAAACCGGTTCCTTGGGAGAACTCGCCCTCGGCCAGCAGCGGCGCCGCCAGAAACACTCCCGCCAACAGCCGGAGGGTGTAGTCGGCGACCTTCGCCCCGCCCACCTCCGCACACCACCAAGCCACCACCACGGCCGTCCCCACCACCACGGGCGCCAAGGGCCACATCAACAGCCGGATCAACCGGACCTGAACCCGGTGAACCTCCCGCGCGTCCAGCGGGATGCATCCGACCGGGACCATGCTCCCGGCGCCCATCCGTTGCGCGCGGGCGCCCCAACCCGGCCAGCGGGGCTGGGGCGCCATCACGGGAGCCAGCAACGGCAACAGCAACAAGGGCAGGCCCCCCACCGACCGCATTCCCTCCAACGCCCATCCCAGGACCAAGGCCGCAGCCACCGCCACCGCCCATCGCTTGACCACCTGCCGGAAACTCGCCGTCCATCCGGGCGCCTCTCCCAACAGCCACTCCGCCGTCACCCGCCCCCGGGCGTCGAGCCGCCCCCACGCCAGTCGCTCAAGCCAGCCCTCCCTCCACCAAGACGCCTCGGCGAGGAACTCCCCGGACCGAATGCTTTCCCGGACCGCTTCAAGTTCCTCCCCGGCCGCCACGTCCTCGGGCCGGGCCGGGTGGCCGCTCGTGCAAGGCTCCCCGACCTTTTCGGCGCCCGACCCCACCAAGCGGAACTGCCGGAGAATGCTTCGCTTTGCCCACGGCAGCGTTGCAAAAACCAACGCCACCGGAACCAGCAAACCCCACGCCGCGGGATCCTCCCCGTCGATTCCGCGGAGCCA
>RFJD01000334.1 GCA_003695015.1 Verrucomicrobiota bacterium
CGACCACAGACAACAAGCGCGGTCATGAAGGTGTTGCAGGATCAAGTGGCGGTGGTGACCGGCGCCGGGCGGGGCATCGGCCGGGCCATCGCGTTGAAGCTCGCCGACGCCGGCGCCAGTGTGGCTTGTCTTTCCCGCACCGCGGCCAATGCCGAACGCGTGGCCGCCGAGGTGCGCGAGCGCGGCGTCCGGGCGTGGCCCTTGGCGGTGGATGTGGCCGACGCCGCGGCGGTCGAGGCGGCCATGAAGAGTTTCCTCGCCGAGGCGGGCCGGGTGGACGTCCTGGTCAACAACGCCGGCATCACCCGCGACGCCCTCCTGATGCGGATGAGCGACGAGGATTGGGAGGCGGTTCTGGAAACCAACCTGCGCGGGGCGTTCCTGATGATCCGGGCCCTGGCGCGGACGTTCCTCAAGCAACGCGCCGGCCGGATCATCAACATCAGCTCGGTGATCGGCCTGATGGGCAACGCCGGCCAGTGCAACTACGCCGCGAGCAAGGCGGGCCTGATCGGCCTGACCAAGTCCGCCGCGCGCGAGTTCGCCAGCCGCGGGGTGACGGTCAACGCCATCGCCCCCGGGTTCATCGAGACGGACATGACGGCGGTGCTGGGTGAGGAGGCGCGGCAGGAGATGTTGAAGCGGATTCCGCTGGGTTTCTTCGGCCAGCCGGCGGACATTGCCGAGGCGGCGTTGTTCCTGGCGGGGCCGGGCGGCCGTTACATCACCGGACAAGTCTTGACGGTGGACGGCGGGATGGTGATGTAATGCGCGCGCCGCGCCCGGGGCGGAGCGAGGCCGGGGAATGGTTTTGGGCCGGGAGGATTGGGACTTCGGTGCTTGACGCCTTTCGGCCCCTTGCATACAGACACTGCGAAACGACGAACGGAGACAAGCATGGCCGCAGAACAATCCATCGAAGAACGGGTCAAGAAGATCGTGGTCGAGCAGCTTGGGGTGAAGCCCGAGCAGGTGACCGCGGAAGCCAAGTTCATGGAGGACCTCGGGGCGGACTCGCTCGACATCGTCGAGCTGGTGATGGCGTTCGAGGAGGAGTTCGGCAAGGAGATCCCCGACGAGGAAGCCGAAAAACTCCAGACCGTGGGCGACGTCATCAAGTACGTCGAGGAACTCCAGCAAAGCTGACCGGTCGCGCATGACTCGCTCGGGCAGCCTGGGCTGAACCTCCAGTCGAGGCTGCCTCCTTTTTGATTACCGTTGTCCCGCCTCATGGCCGATTCCTTCTCCTCCCGGCGCGTCGTGGTCACCGGCGTGGGTGTGGTCACCCCGCTGGGTGTGAACATGGCCGAGTTCTGGCCCACCCTCATCGCCGGCCGTTGCGGCATCGACCGCATCACCGCCTTCGATCCGGCCGGCTACGATTGCCAGATCGCGGCCGAGGTGCGGGAGTTCGATCCCAATCCCGCCTTTCCCAGCCCCAAGGAGGCCCGGCGCAGCGACCGCTACACCAAGTTCGCCGTCATGGCCGGTCACGAGGCGCTGTTGGATTCCGGACTCGATCTCGAGCGGGAAAACCGCGACGAGATCGGCTGCTTCATTGGTTCGGGCATCGGCGGCCTTTGGACCACCGAGGAGCAACACACCGTCCTGTTGCAGAAGGGGCCCGGGCGCATCTCGCCCTTCATGATCCCGATGCTCATCCTGAACATGGCTTCCGGCCTGTTCTCGATGTACAAGGGACTCAAAG
Source organism: Verrucomicrobiota bacterium (assembly GCA_003695015.1). Classification (GTDB taxonomy): domain Bacteria; phylum Verrucomicrobiota; class Verrucomicrobiia; order Limisphaerales; family J093; genus J093. The sequence goes on from RFJD01000334.1 coordinate 1,709, forward strand.
GCCCGAACCTCGCCACCTGCTCGGCCTGCGCCACCTCCGCCCACGCCATCGGCGAGGCGTGGCGCACCATCAAGATGGGCGATGCCGATGTGATGTTCGCCGGCGGTTCCGAGGCGACCGTCACGCCGCTGGGGATTGCCGGTTTCTGCGCCATGAAGGCCATGAGCACCCGCAATGACGAGCCCCAACGCGCCTCCCGTCCGTTCGACCTCGAGCGCGACGGGTTCGTCATGGGCGAGGGCGCGGGCATCCTGGTTCTCGAGGAGCTCGAACACGCCAAGGCCCGCGGCGCCCGCATCTATTGCGAACTGGCCGGCTACGGCAACACCGCCGACGCCTATCACATGACCGCCCCCTCGCCGCAGGGCGAAGGCGCCGGCCGCTGCATGCTGCGCGCCTTGCGCTCGGCCGGTCTGGACCCGGATCAGGTCGATTACATCAACGCCCACGGCACCTCGACCCCGCACGGGGACATCGCCGAAGCGCAGGCCATCCGGCGCGTCTTCCGCGGTCGCCGGCTGCCGGTCAGCTCCACCAAGGGCGCCACCGGCCACATGCTCGGCGCGGCCGGGGCGGTCGAGGCCGCCATCTGCGTCAAGACCATCGAAACCGGCGTCATCCCGCCCACCATCAACCACGAAAAGCCGGATCCGGAGTGCGATCTGGACGTCGTCCCCAACGAGGCGCGTGAGGCGCGGGTCAACGTGGCCTTGAGCAACTCCTTCGGCTTCGGCGGCCACAACGCCACCCTGGCCTTCCGGCGGTTCGAGGGCTGAGGTCGGGTTTGGCCTTTGGCCCGGGCGCCGGTTGGCCCGCGGCTCATTCCCCGTCCGCCGCCTCCTTCGCTTCCAGCCACCGGGCCGCGGCCGCGGCTTCCATCGCCAGTTCCCGGATCAAGCGGCTCAACCCCGGCGCGGCGCCCAGGCTCGGCGTGCACCAGACCTCCCGGCCGTGGAGCGGCGTCGGGTTGATCCACGGCGCTTCCTTCGCCGCCAGCCGGGCCTCCACCGCTGCCGGATCCGCGCCCAACCGCACGGGAATGTCCTCCCCGCCATGCAACCCTTCCGCCAGCGTCCAGGGAATCACCACCACCCGCGGCCGTGAACTGATCCGCCACCAGTCCTCGATCCGTGGCGCTTCCTCGAGGAACAGGGCGTGGACCTCGGCGAACCACCCCAAGCGGCGCACGCCGGCCGCCACGGTTTCCACGTCCCGTCGCGACCTTCGGTTGCGCGGCGTGCCGTGCCCCGCCAGCACCAGCGCCGTGTCCGCCGCCGGTTCCGTTTCCGGTGGAAGGACCGACCGGCCGAGCTCGCCCGCGATCCGGGCGAGGCCCGGGTGACAGCCCAGCGGCCGCGCGTAAACGAGGTCGCGTTCGAAGGCGCGGCCCATCCCGATGCCGTTCGACATCCGCAGTCCGAGCGTTTGGGGGATGACCCGGCCGGCAAAATGTCCGGCGCTGAGGAACAACGGCACGATGCAGGCGCGATCGCTCGGCAGGTCCGCCAGCACTTCCTGAATCCGTGGCGCCTGCTTCCAGAACGCCGCTTTCACCGGATGAAACGGGCTTCCCGTCGCCAAGGCCGCTGCCAAGGGGGCGATCCTCCCGAGGGCGGACCGGTGGGCGGTCGAGCCATGGGCCAGGAGCACGAGCGCGATGGGATCGGGGCGCGGCGGGCGCACGGGGCACTGGTAGCTCCGGAGGCCGGCGGGGGCAAGCGCGCCGGGGCGGTGTTTTTCCCACGGCGGCCGGTGGCGCATTTTGGCGGTTCTTGCAGTGGCCAGCGGCGTTGGGTGCGGGTATCTTGAAGCGGAGTCCAAAACCCAGCGCGAACCACCAACCCGAGGAACCACGCCATGAAAGATCCATCCAGCTTCGACCGGTGCCTGAGCTTCATCAACGCGCAGTTCCGTCCGGGTTCGCCCCAACGGGAGGAGGCGCCCCGCCTGGCCGTCACCATTTCCCGGCAGGCGGGCTGCGGCGCCTGGGAGATCGCCCGGAAACTGGCCGAGCGGCTGGATCGCGCCTGGCCGGATCCCGAGCGTCCATGGACGGTGTTCGATCGTGAGTTGGTCGAGAAGGTGCTCGAGGATCACCACCTGCCGGCCAGGCTCGCCGAGTACATGCCCGAGGACCGGGTCCCCTACGTCCGCGACGCCCTCGAGGAATTGCTGGGATTGCACCCGCCGTCCTGGGAACTGGTGCGGAAGACGGCCGACACCATCCTGCGGTTGGCCGCGATGGGGCGGGTCATTCTCATCGGCCGCGCCGCCCACGTCATCACCCGTCCGCTGCCCCACATGCTCCACCTGCGGTTGATCGGGTCGTTGCAAAAGCGCATCGAGCGGTTGTGCCGGCAACGGGGTTGGGATGAAAAGACCGCCCGCGCGTACGTGGAACGGACCGACCGGGCCCGAGAACGCTACGTGCGGGAGCACTTCGGGGCCGACCCGACCGATCCGCTGGATTACGACTTGGTGCTCAACACCGACCGTTTCACCACCGACCAAGCGGCGGAAGTGTTCGCGGCGGCGGCATGGCAGAAGCTTGGCGCCGAGCGGCGGCCGGCGGCGGCGTCCACCATTCCCGTGACAGGAGGGGAACGGTGAGAACCCTGCGGGCGGCCCGATGGCGGCCGGCAACCAGGCTGGGGTTGGGCTTGACGCTGGCTCTGACGGCATTGGCCGGTCGGGCGCGGGAGTACCACATCGAATCCCAGGCCGATTTCGACGCGCTGCGAACGGCCGCCTTCGAGCCGGGCGACCGGATCCTCTTCCACTGCGGCCGGCGGTTTCGCGGGATGTTTGCCCCCCGCGGCAAGGGTTCCCCGGAGGCGCCCATCCGCATTCTTGCCACGGGATCGGGAAGCCCACCGCGGATCGATGCCGGCGGCCGCCATCCGGCCGGGTTGTTGCTGACCCATCCGGACCATTGGGAGGTCGAGGGGCTGGAAATCACCAACACCGACGGGACCGACCGCGACCAGGGCGCGTTGTTTGGCATCCTCGCCCTGGTGCGGGGCGAGGATGGGGTGCACCGGCACCTTTACATCCGGGACTGCTTCATCCACGACGTCAACGGCATGGTCGGCGGCAAACAGCGGGGCGGCATTCACGTGGTGATCGAGGGCTGCCGGGCCGCCCGCTTCGATGACCTGCAGATCACCGGCAACCGCATCGTGAACGTCGGCGGCGTGGGGATCTCAAACGCCTCCTCGTGCGGCCGGGTGGACTTGGGCCCGGGGGAGGTCGCGGGCCGGAACTTGTGGACCCGCGTGTACATCGCCGGCAACCACGTCGAGCGGACGGGGCGCAACGGCATCATCGTGCGCGCCAGCCGGAACGCCGTTTGTGAATTCAACCTGTTGGCCCGCTGCAGCCGGGCCGAGACCGGCCACAGCATCTTCGGCTTCCACTGCGAGGGCCTTCGCCTCCAGCGCAACGAGGCCTGCGGCAACGTGGGCCCGGAAGGCCGGGATCGCGGCGGTTTCGATGCGGATTACAACTGCGTCGGCACCGTGATCCAGTACAACTACAGCCACGACAACGAGTGGTTCTGCGGGATCATGAAGCGGCCGAACCGCGACGTGACCATCCGTTACAACCTCAGCCAGAACGACCGGCAGGGCATTTACTTCTACGGCTTCGAGAACGCCCGGCAGGCCCGGAACATCCGGATCTATCACAACACCCATTTCGTCCGCCGCGGATTGGACGTCCGGGTGTTCGCGATGGACCGCACCCCGTTGCATTCGCGTTTCGAGAACAATGTGTTCTTCTTCGAGGAACAGGGGCAGTGGGGCCGGAACGCGCCCGGGATCCACACCGTGTTTCGCCACAATCTCTATTTCCACATCCGCCCTCCGGCGGGCGATCCGGACCCCATCGTGGCCGACCCGCGCCTCGAACGGCCGGGCACGGCCGGGTGGGGCATCGACCTCCGAACGATGGCGGCCGTGGCCGGGTACGTGCCGCGGGCGGATTCGCCCTGCCTCGAGGCGGCGACGGCGATTCCGGATCGGGGCGACCGGGATTTGCTGGGAAACCCCGTTCCGGTTGGCCGGGCCGACTTGGGCGCGTTGGAACGGCAGCCGCCGGCTGGCGGGGCGCGCGAATGGGCTTGCCCCGTGGGGCGGGGGAGGTAGCTTGGGGGCCATGGCCGCAATCATCACGCTGCTGTTGGTCGGTCTGGTGCTCCTGTTCGCGGAGACCTTGCTGCCGGGCATGGTGGCCGGCCTGATCGGGTTCGGCTGTTTGGTGGCTGCGGTGGTGATGGCCTACGGCGAATTCGGGGCGGCGGGTGGCACCTACACCCTGCTGGGCGTGATTGCCGGGCTGGTTGTCCTGGGCGTCATTTGGCTGCGGGTGTTCCCCCACAGCCGCTTGGGCCGGATCTTTGTCGCCAAGGAGACAATCGGCCGGATCAACGCGGAGAAACCCGAGCTGCTCGGCCGGGAAGGCGTGGCCTTGACGCCGCTGCGGCCCTCCGGCATGGCCGAAATCGACGGCCGGCGGGTGGACGTGGTGACCGAAGGGGGCTTGATCGAGCCGGGCACCCGGGTCAAGGTCGTCGCCGTCGAAGGCTTGCGGGTCGTGGTGCGGCCCTTGTGATTCAATCGATCGGAACCGTTTCAAAAGCATCCTCCAACCATGAGCGCGGAAACCGTCATGAACCCCTCCTCCCTGCTGCTGGCCCAATCGCCCTGGCTGTGGATCCTGATCGCCGTCGTCGGCGTGCCGTTGCTGATCCTGGCCTTGCTGTTCGCCAACTACTTCTTCATTTTCATCCGGGCCTGGGCCTCGGGCGCCTTCGTCAGCTTCTTTACCATGGTGGCCATGGGGCTGCGGAAGGTGCCGGTTGGCCTGCTGGTGGACAACTACATCAACGCCCGCAAGTCCGGCTTGGACGTCACGATCGAACAGCTCAACGTCCACTACCTGGCCGGGGGCGACGTCACCATGGTCGTGCGCGCCCTCATCGCCGCCCAGAAGGCGAACATCCGGCTGGATTTCGACCGCGCCTGCGCCATCGACCTGGCGACCAAGGGCACCGGCAAGACGGTGCTCGACGCGGTGAAGACCTCGGTCAACCCGCGGGTCATTGATTGCCCGAACCCCGCCAGTGGCAAGAGCACCATCGATGGCGTGGCCAAGGACGGCATCGTCATCAAGGCCCGCGCCCGGGTGACCGTCCGGACCAACCTCGACCGCTTCGTCGGCGGCGCCACCGAGGAGACCATCGTGGCCCGGGTCGGCGAGGGCATCGTCTCCACCATCGGTTCGTCCAACTCGTACAAGGAGGTGCTCGAGAACCCGGACCGCATTTCGAAGACCGTCCTGGACAAGGCGCTCGACGCCAACACCGCCTTCGAGATTCTCTCGATCGACATCGCGGATGTGGACGTGGGTGAGAACGTGGGCGCCAAGCTGCAGGCCGAGCAGGCGGAGGCCAACAAGCTCATTGCCCAAGCCCAGGCCGAGGTGCGCCGCGCCACGGCGGTCGCACTCGAACAGGAGATGATCGCCCGCACCCAGGAAATGCGCGCCCGGGTCGTCGAGGCCGAGGCCCAGATCCCGCTGGCCATCGCCGAGGCCTTCCGCAAGGGCAACCTCGGCATCATGGACTACTACCGGTTCAAGAACATCGCCGCCGACACCTCGATGCGCGAGAGCATCGCCCGCGGCGGCGAGGAGCCCGAGGGCGGCAAAGGCGCGAAGTAACCCTTGTCCGGCGGCGGCCGGCCTGCGCCGGCCGTCGCCCCCCGTCCCGCTGCATGCTGTTCGCCTCCGTCATCCCGCTTCAGTTGGCTTCGATCGAGGGCTTCCTGTTCTTCCTGATCATCGTCGGGTTGTCGGCCCTTTCGAACTGGCTGCAGAAACGCCAACAGGCCGCCCAACAGGCAAAGGAAGAGGAGGAAGGTTCCGGGCCCGGCGAAGGCCGGGTGCCGGATTGGGAGGCGGAGTTGCGCCGGTTGTTGGGACAGGAGGAGGTCGGGCGTCCGGCGCCCAAGCCGCCTCCGCGCCTGCGGGAGGAGCGTCCTCCGCAACCGATCGTGATGGAGGTTCCTTCCTACCGCGAGACCCGACCGCCCGTGGTTTCGGAGGCCGCCGAAGCCGAGGCCAGGAAACTGGCCCGGCAGGTGGAGCAGGCCGACGAGGAGGTGCGGCGGCGGCAGGCGCTGATTCGGCAGCGGGTCGAACAGGTCCGGCAATCCGCGACCCGCCAAGTTCAGCGGTTGGACGCCGAGGTGGCGCAGCGGGCCACGCGCTTCTTGAAGGAGGGCTGGCGGGGGCCGGCGTTTCCCACCACGGCCGAGCGTCGCAGCCAGCGGCGGCCGGTGCCCCCTTCGGTGCGCCGCCTGTTTGAGGCGCTGCGGAACCCGGATGCGGCGCGCGAGGCGGTGATCGCCTACGAGGTGCTGGGGCCGCCGAAGGCTTTGGGCTCCCGTCCGGCCGCGGCGTGGGAATACCACCTGCCGCCCGCCGAGCAGGCCTAGCGGCCCGCGGCCGCTGCCGCCCTGCTCAGAGTCCGGGGCCGAACCGGAGTCGGAGGAACCGGGCGCGGTGGCCGGCGGCAAGGGTTGTCACGTACCGGATGGTTTCGGATTCCTCGTCCCGGGCCACCCAGTGGGTTTCGACGGCGTCCGGATCCCGGCTCCACGGCCCCGCGAGGGAATCGGCGGCTTCGACTTCGAGTGCGGCGCCGGCCCGCTTCAGCGGTCGTTGAATCGTCAGCCGGAGCTGGCCGGCGGCGGTTTCCCAGCTCCAAGGCGGATCCTGCTTGCGTTGAGGGTCCCGGCCCAGCGTGTATTCGGCCAGGTTGGAGAGGCGGTCGCCGTCCGGATCGGCTTCCGGCGCGGCGAGCGGGTTGGTCGCGGCGTCAGGACCGAAGTGTTCCGCGGCCCATGTGACGTAGTCGTAAGGGGTGGTGAAGGCCCGCGGCAGGGATGTGGTGGCGCCTTGGTCGTTCGAGCAACGAACCGCCGCCCAATAGGTCGTGTGGGCGTGCAGGCCGGCGACCGGAAGCGTGGTTTCCACCGGGGAGAAGCCGGCCGGCAGCGTGACGGGATCGGGCTGGGGATCGAGTTGGTTGGGATCGGCTCCGAGCAGCCACGTCACACGGGTTTCGCTGCCGCAGGGGTTGACGATCGCCCGCAGCCCGGTCTCCGCAGCCGCGGGATCGGGCGGCAGGACGGTGGCCGTGGGAGGCGGCCAGCGGTCCGGCGTCAACAGGATGATCCGGCTGTTGAGGTTGTCGGTGCCATCGAGGTGGCCCTTGGCCAGGATGTGGCCCGCGTCGTTGACGGCCACGGCCGAGTCGAGGATCAGATCGCCGGCGTCGCTCAGCTCGTTGAGGTCCTCGGCCACCCAGCGGGTTCCGGACCAGTGCCAGCGGATGGGGGTGGTTTCCCAAGGTTCCTTCACATGCCAGCCGTACCCCACCAAGATGCCGTGGTTGTTCAGGTCGCTCGGTTGGGCGGCTTCCGGGGAACCCTGGGTGGGCAGGGGCAGGTCGATGATGTCGGTGCCGTTGGTCGCCACCCACGGGACGATGATGCGTGCGTCCACGCGATAAGTGATGTGGCGGCCGCCGGTCCAGCCGAGGTCGTTGAGCACCGTGGGGATGACGGAGGCGCCGGAGACCACCAGATCGTGGCTGCTGCCGTCGGGGTTTCGGAGAAAGGCGTGGTAGGCGTTGGTCTGGTTCCATGTGCCGAGCACCTGGCCGGCGTCGTTGAGGGCCACGGCGGAGGCGTGCAGGGCTTCCGGCGTGAGGTCGGTCTTCAACCCGGTCTGCGGGTCGAACAGGTAAATGTGTTCCCGGGCGTCGGTGGAGCTTTCGGAGGAGCCGTTGAGGGTGGCCTGCCCGAGGACCAGGCCCAGGGTGTTCAGGTCGGCCACCATGCTGCGGGTGACCCGGCCGAAGTAATAATGGCAGTCGTGGCTGTCGCAGGACCAGTAACCCCAATGATGGCTCCCCCACGGCTCGATGCGGATGACCCCGTTTTGCCAGACCACCACGCCGGTTTCGCCGTCGTTGCCGGCCACCATGCCGGTGATGTTGTGGACACGGGGCACGAAGGACGGCCCGGCTTCGGGGGGAGACACCGGAACGAACCGGTGGAAGTACGGCAGGTCCGCCCATTGCCCGGCGCTCCAACCGGTGAGGTCGGTGGCGCTGTAAAACCCGGGCGCGGCATCGGCGGCGTGCGACTGGATCGCCGGCAGACCGGGACCGAGGCAGGCCAGCGCGAGAAACCGTCGGCCCCGGGAGAGGCGGCGCAGGAAAGGCCCAATCATGGCCGCAAGGTAACCGGGATGGGTGTCAAGTCAACCTGAGCCACGTCATGGCTGGAGCTTATGACTCAGCCAAGGCGCGTCCGTGTGGGGGGCGGTTGGGAACGGGGTGCGGAGGCCGGTTGGTTCACTCCAATCGCAACCGCTTCAGGGCCTCGGTCTCGTAGGCTTGGGCGCAATAGTCGGCCAGAACTTCCCGGTCTGCCGCGCTCAGACCGGGATCGGCGTGGAGGACGCGGAGGTTCGCGTCGATCTCCTCCGGCGTGCGCATGCCGATGCAGAGCAGGTCCACGCGGTCGTCTTGGAGGACCCAGCGGATGGCGGCGGCGGGGAGGCGCCGGGCTTGGTGAGGCGGGAAGTCGGGCACGACCTTGCGGGCCCAGGCGCCGAGCAGGCCGGCGCCGATGACCTTCATGGCCACGATGCCCATCCCGCGGGCGCGGGCCTCAGCCAGACAGGCATCCCGCAGGGCCTGCATGCGCGGTGAATGGAGCTGGTCATACCCGCGGGGAATGTAGCCGTAGGCCAGCATGCAGAGATCGAACCCGCCGGTGCGAATCAGCGCCAGGGCCTTGTCGAAATAGCCGTGGGCCGAGAAGCCGATGAACCGGCAGAGCTTTTCCTCCCGCAGCTTCCGCAGTTCGCTGTGAACCCGCATGGCTTGGGCGACGCTCATCTGCTGCAGGCCGGGCGTGCCGTGGATGAGCAGGGCGTCGGCGTGGTCGGTTCGCAACTGGCTCAGGCAGCGTTCCACCGCCGGGCGGACCCGGGCCGGATCGGTGGTTTCGATCTTGGTCGTCAGGAACACCTCCTGCCGGAGGTCCTCGAGGGCGCGCCCGAGGATGTCCTGGCTTTCCATGTAATTGCCGGCGGTGTCGAAGTAGCGCAGCCCGCGCGCATGGGCGTGGCGGACCAAGGCGATGCGCCGGTCGTAGGAGAGCGGGTTGCCCCAGCGCCGGGGCAGGGCCGTCCCACCGTAGGCCAGCCGGGGCAGACGCATCCCCGTCCGGCCCAAGGGGCGGGAGGGCGGCGGCGCGGGTGCGGCTTCCGGCGCGGAATCGGCCCCCATGGCCCACGGGTCGAAACCGGCCGCCAGGGTGGCGGCGGTCGCCGCGGTCCCGTGAAGGAACCGGCGCCGGGGAAACGAACGGTTGGACGAAGGTTGCATCGGCGGGCCTGATGAAGTCCGGCAGATCACCCGGCCGTGCCTTCCGGAACCGCCGGCAATGGGCGGGTCTTGCCGGGGCGGGTGCGCTTGCCGTTGAGCAGGGTGCCGATCCACGTATAGCGGACGCACTTGTCGTACACGAACAGGAGGACCCCGACGGTCACGGCGCTGACCATGGCCAGCTTCAGCCAGGCCGGCAGGGGCCACTCTTGCACCCAGGCTTGGAGCACGATGACCAGGGGCAGGTGGCTCAGGTACAGCCAGTAGGAGGAGTCGGAGATGTAGCGAATCGTCTTGTTTTCCCGGCGCAGGAGGCGGCGGAACAGCCCCAGGGAACCAAACGTCATCATCCAGGCATAAAGGGCCTGGAGGACCATCGAGACCGGACGCCACGCCGCCGGCGGGAGAATGGCTTCCCGGAAACCGAGTCGGCCGGTGGCGCATTCCAGAGCCACCGGGAAGACCAGGAAGGTCGCGACCGGCAGCATCCACTTCCAGCCGCGGCCCAGCCGGCCTTCGTCGTCGCGGGCGTCGAAGTAGAGCACGCCGAACCCGAAGAACAGGATGTAGTAGAAGAAGATGTGCGGGATGGGGATGATGCCCATCGAGATGTCGGGACCGAACCCGCCGTTGGACTCGCCCATGAACCACTGCGGGATCAGGGTCAACGGCGTCAGCCACAGCAGATTCCATGGCGAAAGCACCCACCGGCGCAGCGGTTGTTTCCAGCCGAAGCGCTCCGCCAGCCGGGCATACAGGGCAAAGCAGGCGACGAACCAGCAGAGGAACCAGAGGAACCAGATCAGGATGAACACCGGCGTGTAAAGGAGCCGGAACCAGAGGGCCTGCAGTTTGCCGGCGGGACGGCCGCCGTTGCGCGCCTGCGACTGCCCGGGCGTCACGAGGGGAACGCCCAGCCCGGCCAGACGCTCCTCCACCACGCGGCGTCCGGCCTCGACCGCCTGCCGGTCCAGCGGCAACTGGAGCGAGCCGGCGATCCAGGCGGTGATCTGCCACGGCGCATGGGCGCTGTTACGGGCGGTGTCGCCCTCATACGCCCGGATTTGGGGGTCGATGCCCCGGGCGAGCAACAACTCGACGATGTTGGTGCGACCCAGGAACGCGGCCGCATGGAGGGCGGTGCGACCGTCGCGGTTGCGCGCGTTGACGTCGGCGCCGTGATCGAGCAACCAGCGGGCCACGTCTTCCCGGCCGACCAGGGCCGCCCAAGTCAACGGCGTGAAGCCGTGCTGCGGATGGCGGGTGTCGAGGTCGAGCCCCTCGGCCAGGCGCGCCTCCAACGCGCCGAGGTCGCCCGAGCGGACGGCCTCCCAGACGTTGCCGGGTTCCTGTTGGCGGGCCACTTCGGCGGCGCGGCGTTCCTGGCCGGCGCGGTAGGCATAGCCGGTGGCCCAGGTCATGGCCGGCACCACGGTGATCAGGCCCAGCATGCAGGGGATGAAGATCCGGCGGAACCGGTGCCAGATCAGGGCGCGCAGGCCGCGTTTGCGCCAGAGCATGGCGGTGAAGAAGCCGCTGATCATGAAGAAGAGCTGCATGCGGAACCCGTGCGACCAGAACTGAAAGAGGTAGATGCCCTGGCTTTGGCTGACGTCCTGCACCATCCAACCGAAGCCGGCGGCGAAGGAAAGCGCGGCATGGTAGATGATCCCCAGCAGCATGGCGCTGGCACGGAGGGCGTCCAAATCGTGACGTCGGGTGTCGGCAGGGGTCGTTTCGCTCATCGGAAAAGCATGGGGAGTGGAACCGGTTGGCGCTTGGACTTCATGGGGCCGCGGAGGGTTTCCGGGCCATGGCGGCTCGCAGCAGTTCCGCGACCTTCTTCCGGCCTTCGAGGGTGGCTTGCTTGTCCAGTTGGACTTGGAGGATGTCGGCGATGAACTGGATGGTTTCCCAGTCGGCCTCCATGGCCTCGAGCGGCGTCTTGCCGTCGCGGTTGCGGGCGAAGGGGTCGGCCCCGTGGGCCAGCAGGAGGCGGACGCATGCGCTCTGGCCGAAAAAGGCGGCGGCGTGGAGGGCGGTGTTGCCGTCGGAGAGCGGCTGGTTGACGTCGGCGCCGGCGGCCAAAAGGAGTTGGACCGCCTCGGGTTGGCCGTGCATGGCGGCGACGGCCAGGGGGGTGGTGCCGAAGGCGAGGTCCAGTTCGTTGACGTCGGCGCCGCGTTGCAGGTGGCGCTGGATGGCTTGGGTGTCGCCGGTGGCGGCGGCGTACCAGATGTGGTCCACGCGGCCTTTGGGATCGGGTTTTTCGCCGGCCAGCCGGAGGCGCTTGAGGCGTGCCTCGCGCACCATGGCCACCAGGCGGTGGCGTTGGTCCTCGGTCAGGAGCGGTTCGAGTCGGCGGTCCACCCGCTGCTGGATGGCGCCCATGGTCATCACCGCCCGGTACCATTCACCGGCCAGGTCTCGGACGGCCTCGCGGATGGCCGGACGAATGGCCTCGACCTGTTCCGGGGTGAGGTCGAGGCGGTCCCGGTACTTGGCCAGCCAGGCTTCGCCGAATTCCTCTTGGGTGGGGAGCGCCGGAGGCGACCGGCGGGCCAGCGTGTAGCCGGCCAGGCCGCCGATGGCGACGCCCAGCGCGAAGACCAGCGCCAGATACAGGAGCAGAATGCCGGTCGAGCGGGACTTCATGGGGTGGCCAGCGTGGTCAGGGCGATTTGGGAGGTGGTGAAGACATCGCGTCGAACCGTGTGCAGGCCGGCCAGGCTCAGCACCACCGTGACGGCCAACAACACGCAGGCCGCCGCGAGGGTGGGGCGCAGGACCCGGCGGAGGACGAGCGGATCCCAGGCGGCCGGTTCCTGCGGGGGAAGGGCGCGAAGGAGGTCCCGGACCGCGGGCCGGGTCACGGGCGACGGAGCGGCCGCGGGCGTCCGGGCGGCCGCCCGGAGCAATCGTTGCAGGGGATCGGACGCGGATGGTTTCATGGCAGTCGCTCTTGCAGCAGGCGGTCGAGGGACTTGCGGAGACGGCGCCGGGCGCGGAAGGCCCGGAGTTTGATCGATCCGACGCTCCGGCCGGTGGCTTGGCCGACCTCCTCGAGGCTGCGGCCCTCCAGATAGAGCAGGCTCATGATGAGGCGGTCTTCGGGGGAAAGCTCCCCGAGCAACAGATCGACCAGTTCGCGGGAGGCGGAGGCGGCGTGGGCGGGGAGGTCTTCGTCGGTGGTGGCCAGCAGGTCGAGCACTTCGTCCTGCTCGGCGGTGAGGTCGGCCCGGCGCAGTTCGGGGCGGCGCAGTTCGTGTTTGAGCTGGTTCCGGCAGGTGGTGAGCGCGACACGGGCCACCCAGTGCTCCAAGGGCGCCCGCCCCGAGTACTGCTCCAGCTTGCTGAACACCCGCAGATAGACCATCTGGCTCAAGTCCTCCTCGTCGACGCGGCGCAGCCGGTGCGCCCGGACGATCCGGCTGACGACCGGATGGATCCGCTCCACCAAGGCCGCCGCCATGGCCTCGTCGCGAGCGAGGACCGCCTGGACCATCTGCAGATCTTCCTCGGGCGTCGGGCCGGCCATGACGTCGGGGGCCGTTGCGTTGACATCGCCATGTTCGTGGGATGTGACAACGGCGGATGCGGGAGGTTTCACCCTCGCCGGAGGAAAAGGCAAGGCAGCGCAGGGGCGGCCGGGTTCACGATCCGGCCAGCACTGGATCGAACCGGGCCGTCAGGAATCGCCGGATCACCCCCAGCTCGGCCTCGCCGGCGATGGTGTGTTCCTTCGGAAACTCGTGCCACTCGATGGACAGGCCGGCCTCTTGGAGGAGTCGCACCTGGCGGCGGACCGGATCGATCGGAATCAACGGGTCGTACAGGCCGTGGGTCAGCAGGAAAGCCTGTTTCCGGGCCACCGGCGAAAGTTCCCGAAGAAGCCGCTCGGGTTCATGGACGTAGCCGCTCACTCCCACCAAGCCGGCCAGCCGGTGCGGATAACGGGCGCCGATCTCGATCGTCATCAGGCAGCCTTGGGAAAAACCGAAGACGGCGGTGGCCTCCGGCGCGAAGCCGCGGCGCGGCAGGTCGTCCAGCAGCTCGAACAACAACCGCCGGCTCCGTTCGACCCCCGGGCGGGGATCACCGTAGATGTCGTACCAGGAAAAGCCGGTGAAGTACTCGTCCGGGGCGTTGACCAGCAGGTAGTTCAGCCAGGGCAGCCGCATCATCTCCGGCATCCAGCGGTAGCCCTCCATGCTGTCGCCCAATCCGTGCAACACCACCAGCAGGGCCGGGGAGTCGGCCTTCCGCGCGGGGACCAGGTCCGTGTCCAACATGGCCGGCATTAAAGCCCGGCATGCC
>RFJD01000335.1 GCA_003695015.1 Verrucomicrobiota bacterium
GCATGGGGCAGGGGCTGGACGCGGTCCTGGGCTTCCTCGAAGGCGGTGTGGAACCACCGCTCCAGGTCCTGCAACGGCACGTGGGGGACGTGGCGATCGTAGAACTTCTTGAAAGGCAGGCAGAACTCCCGGCGGAACTCCTCCAGGCTCATCTCCGGGACGCCCGCCTGGCGGAACACCGCATTGGTGGCAGCCAGCACCGCCGGGAGGTCGTCCACCAGCGTGCCGGACCAATCGAAGATGATGTTCCGAATCACGGCGGGAACTCTAGGCCCGCGCGGTCCCCCGGCCAAGCCGCCACCACGCCGGCGCCCTGTGGGCCGGGTCCCCCGACCCGGCGTCTGCCATGTGCCCTACGCTGTGATTCCATTTCGATCAACTGCGCTGGTTCTGGGGGCGAACGCCATTGACGACCCGGACTCCCTTGGCCATCGTCGCAGCATGCCCGGCGATGGACGACGCACCGTCACCGAGGACGGCCGTTGGGCCTGCGACGCGGTCGCTCTGACGACCCGCCCCGGCTGGCCCGAAGCCGCCGTCGAGTCCGTCCCTTCAGACCCGGCTAAGGCCGAGGTCATCCTTGGGCGGATCGGCGGGCTGTTGGCCCGGACCCACCGATACCGGGCCCGGATCCGGTCGCAGCAGAGCCAGGACCGCGTCGATTCGGCTTGGATCTCGCTGGCCCCTCGGCGGCAGATGGCTCTTCTTCGACACCACGGCTTGGGAGAATGCAATAATGGACGTGAAGGCACTCTTAGGAAGGATGCGGGCAATGGTGCGGCCAAGGCTACGCCTCGTCGAAAGCACGGTGATCGAGGCGTGGAGAGAACGCCTAACACCGGAGGCGCGGCGTCTCCTTGATGCACAAATGACACTTCTGCGCAAGTACCAGCGGGACCCCCAAGGCCTGCACGTTCTATTTTTCCACCTTCGCAGCAAAGCGGGACGGCCTCCGCCACCTCTTCCCGAGAGCGTTCTCTTCCCATGCCGTCTGGAATGGGGCATTGTGGCCAGGGTGAGTCTGGTCGCCCGAGACAAAAAGGGACGACGTCATCATCTTCGTGCCGAAGTGGTCCTCCAAAATGGCGAGCTCGCTGCCATCGAGTTTAACAAGCCGACGAAAAAGCTCTCGGGACAGGACGTGAGCGTAAAAGACGTTCATGTGCTCCGTGATCCTGTGACCCCAACGACTGAAGATCAGGTTCCGGCTTCTAAGGGGACGCAGGATGTGATCGCGTCGATACACGCCAAGCTTCCACAGGAGTACTTGGAAATGGTGGCGCAAGGAGCCCCGCGATGCATCAACGATTGGCAGGTTTATGCGCCTCAACAGATTTGGAAGCACCCGGGCGCCGATGGGCACAATTACTATTTGCTTGAGGAGAAGGACGCAGTAGGGTGGGTTTGCGTGCAGGAGGACGATGAATCCGGGGAAATATACCTTCTGGACTACGATGATGCCTCTGCCGAGAGGATTCGATGCGGGTTTCGAGATTTTCTGAAAGGGGATGGAACCGCGTCGTAGAGCTGCTGGTTGCCAATACTGATGGCGGAAGCGTCTACATCTCATCTACGGCGGAGATCGGGCTTCCCTGCGGCGATTTGGGGACTGAACCATCCGCCAGCAAAGCCCTCGGTCGAGTCATGAGGTCAGAAAGTGACTGTTGGAACCGGCGTCAGATAGTCGGCCCGAGACGTATCGCCCGACGACTCGCCGACACCGGCGGTGCCGCGGTGGCTGGGGAAGGCGGAGTGGTGTTGGCCCGGAGCCACCGCCCGCTCGGGCGTGTTGCTCGCGACGTGCACGTTGGTGCGGCGACGACGACCATGGATCGAGTCAACTCGCCATCTTGTGGGTACACGGAAATCAGTCCCTGCAAATGAAAACGGTCTTCTACTCAGCGATCCGGATCGGAGGCGTGGGCATTCTGCTGCTTGCTCTGCTGACCATGTTTTGGGGGCTCCCAGTGCCGCGGCAGCCGTGTTGTCAGGGCGCTGCTCGCATCGTCGGCGGTCAACTCACGCCAGAGAATATGCTCCTGCCTCGGGAGGAGATCGCAAACAAGGAGCTGGTGGACAAGGTGATGGAATTCATCGCGAAGTCGCCGCAGCGGCTCGCGATGGGCACCTTCGGAATACTCAAGGGTGCGGCCGTTATTCTCGATGCCAATGACGAGCCGATTGCGGCACTTTTTTACCAGCGCGAGCACAAAGGCATGGTCGTGTATGACGTCGAGAAAGCCGACCACGGATATCAGATCCAAGGAGAAAGAAACCTGTTGAACGGGGCTTTTGTGCGTGTCTATGGCTGCGACGCATTCGAAATCATGCGTGGGCTATGGCGCAAACTGCCCGACAAAGGGGTGGATGAAGGGGCGGGGGAAGGGCAGCCGGAAGTGCCTTTAAAGCCGTAGGGCAGGGGACTCGCGATAAGGGGCGTCGAGGTCGTTGCCACGGTCGTGCAGGGACGGATCGGCAGGGTGGCGAGCATGTCCCGGGGCAGTGGCTCGGTCGGGTGCTGGGCTTCACTGTTGACGTGTTGGGCAGGTTGAGGCTTGGCACTGTGGCTGCCTCGGTGTAATGACGACGCGGGCGGTCTGCTCCCTCTTACGGCGGTTGGCGAGTGGAGCCACGGGCCGGCGCTCCAAGTCCACGAATTGCCGGTGGTCAGCGCCCACCGGCTGGCAGGCATCCTGTTCGTGATGCGCGGTCGGCAGTCCCTCGAACCGCGGCCGCCTCCTCGGGGTCCCCAGCGCGCACTCTGCTGGCCGGTGCGATCGCTCAGGGACCGGCGGCGAATCGAGGGGGGTCACCCCGGCCCGGGGCTGCAGAACAGCGGGCGCGGATCCGGTCCGCCAAGGGAGCCCGTTTCCTCCAAGCGCTTCCGTGCCGGGAAAAACGGCCCTGCCGCGGCCGGTTTTGAATGGACAACCCGGCCCGATTGTCGATGAAGTAAACCCTCTTTGAGGAACCCGCCTCCGAGCGCGGGTCTGTCACAGCCATGGCCA
>RFJD01000008.1 GCA_003695015.1 Verrucomicrobiota bacterium
GCCCCGGCCGCACCGGCCGCACCGGCGCCCGAACCGGCCGAGCCGTCGGCCGAGCCCGCTCCGGCTCAAGCCGAACCCGCCACGCCGCCGCCGCCCGCCCAGCCGACGACCCCGCCGCCGCTGGCCGTGCCGGTGGTGCCGTTGCCCCCGCAGGAGGATGAAACCAGCGACTG
The DNA here is from genome assembly GCA_003695015.1 of Verrucomicrobiota bacterium. Lineage (GTDB taxonomy): Bacteria > Verrucomicrobiota > Verrucomicrobiia > Limisphaerales > J093 > J093. Next base: position 174 of record RFJD01000008.1, read on the forward strand.
ACCGCCTTTCCCGGACGACATCCCTGATTGGACCTCCTTACCACCATGGCTGAAATCACACCTCAACTCATTGCGAAGCTCCGGCAGATGACCAACGCCGGGATGATGGACTGCAAACGCGCGTTGGTGGAAACCCAAGGCGACCTCGATGCCGCCGTGGACCTCCTGCGCCAAAAGGGCGTCGCCACCGCGGCCAAGAAGGCCTCGCGCGAGGCCCGCGAAGGCGTGATCGCGCAGTACATCCAGCCCGATTCCCGCGTCGGCGTGCTCGTCGAGGTCAATTGCGAGACCGACTTCGTCGCGAAGAACGAGATGTTCCGCGCCTTCGCCGACCAAGTGGCCAAGACCCTGGCCGAGAATCCGGGGGCCGATTTGGAGGCGCTGCGCACCGACGCCATCGCGCGGATCCGCGAAAACATCCAGATCGCCCGGCACGTGCGGTTCGAGGTCGAGGGCAACGGTCTGGTGGCGGCCTACATCCACACCGGCGGCAAGGTGGGCGTGCTGGTCGAGGTCGGGGCGGGCAAGCCCGAGACCGTGGCCAACGAGACCTTCCGGCAGTTGGTCAAGGACATCACCCTGCAGATCGCCGCCGGCAGTCCCCAGGCGGTGTCGCGGGACCAGCTCGACCCGGCGGTCATCGAGCGCGAGCGCAACGTGTACGCCAACTCCGACCTGGTGAAGAACAAGCCGCCGCAGGCGGTCGAGAAAATCATCCAGGGCAAGCTCGAGAAGTTTCTGCAGGGCATCTGCCTGCTCGACCAAGGCTTCGTGAAGCGCAACTCCGAGGTCAGCGTCGCCGAGCACATGGCCGAGGTGGCGAAGCAGATCGGTGACGAGGTCACGATCCGCCGGTTCGCCCGCTTCCAAGTGGGCGAGGCCGCGGGCGGCCAGTCCTGACGGACGGGTTTCAGAACGAACGTCGCGACCGCCGGTTCCCTGCGAACCGGCGGTTTGCTTTGGCATGCCTGAAATCTGCGCTTGCTCCGCCGGAGCTTTTCCGGGAAACAGAACCTCGATGAGCGAGCCCAAACGCGCGTTGATCACCGGCATCACCGGCCAGGACGGGTCCTACCTTGCGGAGCTTTTGTTGTCCAAGGGATACGAAGTGCACGGGTTGATCCGGCGGGCCAGCACCTTCAACACCGGCCGGCTCGAACCGATTTACGCCGACCCCCACGAACCGGGCGTGCGCCTGCATTTGCACTACGGGGACCTCAGCGACGCCAGCGCCCTGGCCCGCCTGATCGCGCGCATCCAGCCCGACGAGGTGTACAACCTCGCCGCCCAGAGCCACGTGCGCGTCAGTTTCGACAGCCCCGAGTACACGACCGACATCGTCGCCACCGGCACCGTCCGGCTGTTGGAGGCGATCCGCGAGGTGGGCATCCGGCCCCGGTTCTACCAGGCCTCCTCGAGCGAGATGTTCGGCAAGGTCCGGGAAGTCCCCCAAAACGAGAACACGCCCTTTTACCCGCGCAGCCCCTACGCCTGCGCCAAGGTTTACGCCTACTGGATCACCGTCAACTACCGCGAAAGCTACGGTCTGTTCGCCTGCAACGGGATCCTGTTCAACCACGAGTCGCCCCGACGCGGCGAGACCTTCGTGACCCGCAAGATCACCCGTGCGGTGGCCCACATCCGCGCCGGGCTCCAGAAGAAGCTCTACCTGGGCAACCTCGACGCCAAACGCGACTGGGGCTACGCCAAGGAGTACGTCGAGGCCATGTGGCTGATGTTGCAGCAGGACGAACCGGACGATTACGTCATCGCCACCGGCGAAACCCACTCGGTCCGCGAGTTCCTGGAACTGGCCTTCCGTCACGCCGGGATGGACTGGCGCGATTACGTGGAAATCGACGAACGCTACCTGCGGCCCGCCGAGGTGGACCTGCTGGTGGGCGATGCGTCGAAGGCGAAACGCAAGCTCGGCTGGGAGCCGCGCACCCGGTTTGCCGACTTGGTCAAGCTGATGGTCGATGCGGACATCGCCATGCTCCAGGCGCACTTGGAAGGCCGCACCCGGATGACCACCTGAATTCTCCTCCCGGGCCATGCCCCGCGCCTTGATCACCGGCATCACCGGTCAGGACGGCTCCTATCTGGCGGAGTTGCTCCTGGACAAGGGCTACGAGGTCCATGGCGCCGTCCGGCGGACCAGCGCGTTGAGCCGGTCGCGGATCGATCACCTGCGCCGCGACCCCGCCATTCACGGCCGCCGGTTGTTTCTGCATTACGCGGATCTCGACGATCCCACCAGCCTGCGGCGGCTCTTGGCGCGGCTCGAACCGGACGAGTTGTACCACCTGGCCGGGCAGAGCCATGTGGGCCTGAGCTTCGAGATCCCGGAATCCACCTGCGAACTGACCGCTCTGGGGACGTTGCGCCTGTGGGAGATGTTGCGCGATTTGCCGCGGCCGCCCCGGGTGTTCCATGCCTCGAGCAGCGAGATCTTCGGCCGGCCGGAGCGCGCCCCGCAGGACGAGTCCACGCCCATGCTGCCGGTCAATCCCTACGGTTGCGCGAAGGCCTTTGCCACCCGGATGGCGGTGGTTTACCGCGAGACCTACGGCCTCTTTCTCGCCAACGGCATCATGTACAACCACGAGTCCCCGCGCCGGGGCGAGAATTTCGTCACCCGCAAGATCACCCGCGCCGCCGCGGCCATCCATGCCGGCCGGCAACAGGAGCTGGTGTTGGGCGATCTGGAGGCCCGGCGCGACTGGGGCCACGCCCGGGATTACGTCCGCGCCATGTGGCTGATGCTCCAACAAGAGGCGCCGGACGACTACGTCCTCGCCACCGGCGAAACGCACTCGGTTCGGGAGGTGGTGGAGATTGCCTTCGAAACGCTCGGCCTGGACTGGCGACGGCACGTGCGGCTGGATCCGGCCTTGAAGCGGCCCGCCGAACCGGCCCGGCTCGTCGGCAACGCCGCCAAGGCCCGCGCCCGGCTCGGCTGGCAGCCGACCGTGGATTTCCGCGAACTGATCCGGGAGATGACGCTCGCGGATCGTCAGGAGCTCGAAGCCGGCGGCGCTTGAGCCGTGGGTTTCCTTTACCGGGCCGCCGGCGTCCCGGTTTCGAGGAGCGCCTGGCCCTCCGGGCCCAGCAGCGTCCGGATCGCCGCCGCCCGTTCGGCCTCCATGGCGGCCAATTGCGCCTGGCGCTCTTCCTCCGTCAATGTCGGGTCCGCCTCGATCCGGGCCCGCTCCTCCGCCGTGGCTTGATCGATCTCGTACAACGGGCGCGCCCACTTCTCCGGCAGGCCGGCTTGCTCGAGCCGGGCCCGCATGGCTTGGAACTGCGGATCCCGCTGGAGGACGAGTGTTTCGTACTCCTCCGGCGCGAGGGTGTCCTTCAGGGCGGCCTCCCGTTGGGCCAGCAGTTCCGCCGCCCGTGCGGCTTTGGCGGGGTCGCCCTCGCGTTGCAGGGCTTGCAACTCCCGTTCCAAGGGGTCCAGCCGCCGCCACAACTCCCGGAACCGCTCCGGCCCCACGTCCAATGCACCCAACTCCGTCCGGAGATGTTCCGCCGAGGAGGAATAGCGCAGCAGGTATTCCTCGAGCTGCTCGGGCGAGAGCACCTCGGCCAGCCGTTGGCGCCAGGCGGCTTCGTCGTCGGCGCCGGTCGCGGCCTGCCGCGCCCGTTCCAGTTCGATTTCGCGGACTTTCAGGCGGGTTTCCTCGGGAAGTTCACCCAGAACCGGCCCGTCCAGCGGATGGCCCACGGCCTCGGCGAGAGCGGGGAAGGCATTGGTGCCCAGAAGGCGCGTCAGCAGCGCCCGGCGTTCGGCTTCCAGGGCCTGCTCCTGGCGCCGGGCCGCTTCCGCCAACTCCGGGTCGGGCTCCGCCCGCCACCATTGGTGCCGGGGCCGGACGATTTCCCGGGCGCGGCGCCGGGCGAACAGGGCATCCACTTCGGCGGTGATGATGTCGCGGATGGTGGCCTCCGGGCAGCCGATCGAGCGGAGGTTTTGGATGTAACGGAGATAATTGGTGGATTCGAGATCGGACCACCGGAGCGGCCGGGCTTGCACGACGATGTTGGTGCGCACCGCCACGTGGACGTTGGTCACGGTGGGCGGGCGCACCCAGGTGACCTGCATCGGACGCGGCGGGCGCGCCAGCAGCCAGAGGGTCGCCAACACCACGTTGGCCGTGGCGGACACCGCCAGCAAGACGGCCAGGACGCGCGTGTTCATGCCGGCAGAGTGGCCGAGCCGGCCGGCGTTCGCAACCCCGCGGCGCACCGGCGGGAGGGGGCCATCTCCGGGCTATTCCTCCGGTTGCTCTTCCTTGAGCATGGCAATGAACTGCTTCATCGCCGTGCTCAGGACCTTGTTCTTCTTGTAGATGGCGGCGACGGGCCGGGTCAGGTCGGCGTCGCTCACGCGCACGGCGGCCAGGGTGTTTTTTTCCAGCTCCTGCTTGACGGTGATGAGGGGGACGATGGCCACGCCGGCGTTGATTTCGACCGCGCGTTTGACGGTCTCGACGTTGTCGAACTCCATCACCGTGACGACCTGAACGCCGAACTCGCGCAGGACGCGGTCCACGGCCCGGCGGGTGGGGATGTCCGGCTCGAAGGCGATGAAGTTTTGACCGGAGATGGCGCTGAGTTTGATGGACTTGCTCTTGGCCAGCGGATGTTGCGGATGGCAGATCACGGCCATGGGTTCCGGCGGCAGCATGACCGTCTCGATTTTGCTGTCGCGGTGGGGATAGGCGATCAGGCCGATGTCCACGACGTTGCCCAGCACGTCCTCATAGACCTGGTTGGCCCGCCGGTATTCGACGTGCACGTTCACCGTCGGGTAGCTCTGCAGGTACCGCTTGATGTAGGGTGGCAGGGCGTGGAGCCCGATGCTGTAGATGGTGGCCACGCGGACCGTCCCGGAGATGATGTCCTTGAGCTCCTGGAGCTGGGTGTGGAGCTGTTCGAAGGTCTGGACGATCTGCTTGGCGGCGTCGTAAAGCACCTGCCCTTCGCGCGTCAGCCGGAACTTCTTCTTGCTGCGCTCGATCAACAGCGCCTTGAACTGGCGCTCCAGCGAGCTGATCTGCTGGCTGACAGCCGACTGGGTGATGTGGTTGATCTGGGCGGCCTTGGTGAAACTTTCCGTTTCCGCCAGATCGCAGAACACCTTCAGGCTCTCAATTTGCATGAGTGATGATGAACATGAATCCGGGCAGATGTCAATATCGTTAATGCCGATTATTTTCGGGAGGCCCCTCCCCGTCCGGTCCGGGGCATCAGCCCCGCTTACAGACACCATCCCCCGGCTGACATCCCCCCCGCCGGTCGCCTACCATCGGGCCCATGGCACGACGTTCTTCCGTCCCGGTGGTGCTGACGATCGCCGGTTCCGACAGCGGCGGCGGCGCCGGGTTGCAGGCGGACCTCAAGACCTTCGCCGCCTTGGGGGTGCACGGAGCCTGCGCCGTGACCTGTCTCACCGCGCAAAACCCCGCTGGCGTGTGGGGCATTCATCCCTGCCCGCCCGCCTTTCTGCGCCGGCAATTGGAGGCCGTTTGGGCCGAACTCCCCCCCGCCGCCGTCAAGACCGGCATGTTGGTCGCGGCCGGGTTGATCCGGGCGCTGGCGGCCTTCCTGCGCGAGGTCGGGCCCGTACCGCTGGTGGTCGATCCGGTCATGGTGGCCACCTCGGGAGCCCCGCTGCTTCGGGCGGGGGCCCGGCGGGTCATGGAGCGGGAGTTGTTTCCGCTGGCGACGGTGTTGACGCCCAATCTGCCCGAGGCCGAGGCGCTTTTGGGGAGGCCGCTCCGCGGACCGGAGGATCAGGCGGCGGCGGCGCGGGAGCTTCACCGGCGCCATGGTTGTGCCGTTCTGGTCAAGGGGGGGCATGGCCGGAACCGGCGGGAGGCGGCGGATGTGCTCTGGGACGGCGGGGAGGCGACTTGGTTTCGCGCCCGGCGCGTCGGGGGTGTCCGGACCCACGGGACCGGATGCACCTTTTCCGCGGCTCTGGCGGGTTTTCTGGCCTTGGGCTTGTCGGTCCGCGAAGCCGCCGGCCTGGCCAAGCAGGTGGTGGACGCCGCGATCCGGCAAGCGGTCCGGATCGGGAGGCATCATGCCCTGTGGCCGTTGCCCCCGGGATGAGCGAAAAGGTGGCGGTCAGGCATCTTTTCTGCTCCGATGGAGGCCGCATGAGGCGACTGGCACGCCATGGGATCCGGAACGCCGCCCTTGCCGGCATCGCGGGGGCCGGCCTCTTGGCGGCTTCCCTGCCGGCGGCGGAGGTTGTTTTTCGGGAACCCGCCCCCCGCCGGTATGTGATCGAGACCCCGGCGGTGCAGCCCTCCGCGGTGGCGGGGGAGGCGGCCGCCGGAGGGACGGAGCTTCGGGGTCTGCCGGAGAACGGCGGCGCGCCGGTGTGGTTCGGCGATCGGGTGGTGGTGCAGGTCGAGTCGCCGGAGTTCTGGGAGGGCGTGCTGGCCGGTTCCCCGCTTCGCAAGGCGCGCGAAATCGAACCCGGCCTGTGGATCCTCCAAGCCCCGGACGCTGCGACTGCCGTGACCGAGGCGGCCCGTTTGGCGGCCCGGCCCGGGGTGCGGGTGGCCCATCCGGTGCGTCGGCGTCGGGTTGGGCTTCACAGTCCCTACGCTCCGGCTCCCAACGACCAGCGCTTTTCGCAAGCATGGCATCTGGAAAACCGATCCCTCGCCACCGGGGAAGCCCGCGGGGAGGACCTCAACGTCCGGGCGGCCTGGCCGTACAGCACGGGCGAGGGGGTGATTGTGGCGGTGGTGGACAACGGGATCGAGGTGACGCATGCCGACCTGGCCGACAACGCCGCCAGCACCCACCATTACAATTTCCACACGGGGCTTCGTGACGGGCGGCCCATGAGCCTGCGGGCGGTTCATGGCACCGCCGTGGCCGGGCTCATCGGCGCGGTCCGCAACAACCGCATCGGCGCCGCCGGGGTCGCTCCGGACGTCGAGCTGGCCAGTTGGGTCGTGTTCGATTCTTCCGACGCCTACGTCAACGAGGAGCAGTCCATGGACATGTTCCAGCACGACCTCGATGCGGTGGCCATCCAGAACCACAGTTGGGGCAACGTCGGCGTCCAGCAACTGGCCCTCGGCGTTCTCGAAGACCAGGCCATCGAGAAGGCCGTGACCCTCGGCCGGGGCGGGCGCGGGATCGTCATCGTCCGGGCCGCCGGGAACGACCGGGCCACTTTCAACAACGTCAACGACGACGGCTATGCCCAGGACCCGCGGGTCATCGCCGTGGCCGCGGTGAGGGAGAACGGACAGGTCGCCAGTTACAGCACGCCGGGCGCGCCCATCCTGGTCGCCGGCCTGAGCGGGGACGACGCCGTTCAGCTTTCCGACAGCGTCTGGACCAACTACACCAAGCTGTTCACCACCGACCGCAGCGGTTCGCTGGGCTACAACCTCAGCAACGAGGGTGATCAGGGCGATTACCTTTATGGCGCTTGGGGATTCTCCGGCACCTCCGCCGCCACCCCGCTCATCTCCGGCATCTGCGCCCTCATCCTGGCTGCCAATCCCGACCTCACCTATCGCGACGTCCAGCAGATCCTCGCCCTGGCCGCGCGCCAGCGGGACCCGGACGACCCGGACCTGCAGCGCAACGGGGCCGGCTTCTGGGTCAGCCACCACACCGGTTTTGGCGTGCCCGACGCCGGCGTGGCGGTGGCCCTGGCCCGGCGTTGGGTCAACCGGCCGCCGCGCACCCAGGTCACCGTCTCCAGTCGCGTCGTCCGGCCCGTCATCGACGACGGCCTCCGGGTCGAGGTTGACGGGCTGCGCGTGCCCTCCCAGATCGAGTCGATCCCCGCTTCACCGGTGGATGGCCTGCATCCGCGCGGCGACACCGGATGGTTTCCGTTGGTGGACGTCGGCCAGGCCACCGACCCGATCAAAGACGACCTCACCGGCAAGGCCGCCCTCATCCAGCGCGGCGGCAATTTCTTCGCGGAAAAACTGCGGTATGCGGTCGAGGCCGGGGCCGCCCTCGCCATTATCTACAACAACACCGGCGGCAACGAACGGGTGGTTCCTTCCGGGGCGGACATCCACCTGATCCCCATCCCGGCCGTTTTCATCGGCCAGGACGCCGGCGAGGATCTGGCCGAACATTTCCGTTTCTGGAAAAACGACAAGGTCCGCGTCCACGCCGAGCGTGCCGTTTACGAACTCCAAGTGGACGCCACCCTCATCTGCGAACACGTCCGCCTTCGCGTCACCGCCTCCCATCCGCGGCGTGGCGATCTTCGCATCACCTTGGTGTCGCCTTCCGGCACCCGGAGCGTCCTCCAGCGGGTCAATCTGGACAACGCATCCCCCCTCGACGAGTGGACCTACTCCTCCGCTCTGCACTTCTTCGAGCCCAGTGCCGGCACCTGGCGGGTGGAGTTCATCGACGAGCAATCCGGCCCCTCCGGCGCCTCCGGCTCGATCCGCTCGGTCGAGTTGACTCTGTTTGGTGTCGAGATCACCGACACCGACCACGACGGCTTGGACGATTTCTGGGAACTGCGCCGCCTCAAGACCCGCAAGTTCAGCGCCACGGACGACCCCGACTTGGACGGCGCCACCAACGCCCGCGAGCAGGTCATCGGCTCCGATCCCCTCGTCCCGGACCAGGCGGATCCGGCGGGGTTGCTCTGGTGGACCGACCGGATCGTGCGGGTGACTTGGCCGGGCCGGGAGGGGGTCACCTACCGCCTGCGCGCCTACGACAACCTGGGCGACCAGCCCGAGATCGAAGTCCTCATCCCCGGCGTGTTTCCGGAAACCTCGTGGTTCGGTCCGGCGGGCCAGGCCTCCCACCGGTTTTTCTCGATTCATCCGATGAATTGAGGTCGCGGTCTGCGGGCCGCCGGATTTCGGCACGGCTTGCCTCCCGGCGGGCCTGTCCGCACCATCGCGGCGTGAGCAGGGTTGCAAGCAACTGCCCCGCCGGCCGGTGGCGGCGGAGAGGGGGGCTGATGATTCTGGCCGCCGCCATCGAAGCCTTGGCCGCCGGGCCGCTGCCGGTGCTGCCGCCGGTGCCCGCCGGGGCCGGCGATTGGTTCGAGGACGTGACCGCCCGGGCGGGCATCCGGTTCGTTCACCAGTTCTGCCACGACGGCATCCGCAACATCCTCCTGTCCAACGGCGCCGGCGGGGCGGTTTTCGACTACGACGGCGACGGTTGGATGGACATCTACCTCGTCAACTGGGGTCCGCTCGAAGGCGTCACCAAGAAGGGCTTTTGCGGGGAGCGCGAGCCAAACCGGCTCTATCGCAACCGGGGCGACGGCACCTTCGAGGACGTCACCGAACGGGCCGGGCTGGCGGGCGCGGGCTTCGCCAACGCCGCCACGACGGGCGACTTCGACAACGACGGGCACGAGGACCTCTATGTCGTCTGCTTCGGCGCCAACCAACTGTACCGCAACCGGGGCGACGGCACCTTCGAGGACGTCACCGCCCGCGCCGGCGTGGCCGACGCCAAGGGGACCGGCATTTCCGCCACCTTCCTCGACGCCGATCGCGACGGCTGGCTGGACCTGTATGTGGTCAACTACCTGACCTTCGATCCCGCCACCATCTCCGAGCAAAACCCCGGCGCCTATCCGGGTCCGCTGGCTTACCCGGGCGAAGCCGACGTGTTCTTCCGCAACCGGGGCGACGGGACCTTCGAGGAAGCCACCCGGCCGGCCGGTCTGTTCGCGCCCGGCCACCGGGGCATGTCCGTCTCGGCGTTCGATCACGACCGCGACGGGGACACCGACCTCTACGTTTCGAACGACGACACGCCCAACGGCCTTTGGCTCAACGACGGCCGCGGCCGCTTCACCGAACGCGGTCTCGAACTGGGTGTCGCCCTCAACTCGATCGGCGAGGCGCCCGGCTCGATGAACGCCACCTTGGGCGACGTCAACGGCGACGGCTGGCTGGACGTTTTCGTCACCCGGTTCGGCTACGGCTCGCTCTACGTCCGGCAACCCGGCGGTCATTACGTCGATGAAATGTGGCGTTCGGGACTCGGCCGGCTCACGC
>RFJD01000336.1 GCA_003695015.1 Verrucomicrobiota bacterium
AGCGGCCGGCCCAAGGCCAGCTTGGCCAGCAGGGTGAAGAAGTGGTAGGCGCCCGGCCGCAGGCTGACGAGGTCTTCGACCCAGTGGATGCGTTCGCCGGTGACGTTGGAGGCGTGGACCCAATCGAAGTGATCGAGCGCGAAACCCATTTGGGCGGCCAGGTCCGAGCCGGGCTCGGGGTCGGTGAGCAGGCCCGGTTCCATGGCCATCAACAGCAGGTCCCCCGGACGGGCGAGGGCGGCGGCGGCGGCGGTGAGGAACCGCGCGCCCATGCCGGCGTGGAGACCGAGGTTGGCGACCGGCACGCCGTGGCGTTCCAGGATCCGTTGCGGGTCCACGGCAAAAGAGGTGCTCGAACCGCCGAAGACGATGGTCTTGTGCCCGGACCGGGCGTCGAGCCGGCGGGCCCAAGCCTGCTTCACGTCGAAGGCGTGCCGGTAGAGCCGGACCTCCGGGTTGAGCCAGCGGGTGTAGGCGGCGCAGGCGGCCAGGGCGGCCAAGGCGGCCGCCAGCAGCCAGAGGATCAGGCGCCCCGGCAGGCGTTCAGAATGCGAAGTAGATGAAGGCATTGTTTCGGGACGGCGCCAGCAGCACCGTCAGCACGACCAGGATCACCAGCACCCAGGGCCGGCGCAACAGCCGGAAGGGTTCCTCCCAGCGCCGGATGGACTGCCATTCCAGCAGGGTGGTCAGTCCGGCCAGTCCCAGCAGGGAGGCGAGCACGATCGGGTCCCCGCCGGTCAGCGTGCCGGCCGCGGCGCGGAGATTGGCCAGCGAGTAGGCGGCGGGGTTGAAGGTGCTGATCAACTTGGCCCACAGCACGGGGAAGCGCGTTTCGTAGAAGCAGAGCCACGCCAGATAGACGCCGAGCATGGTCAGGCCCCAAGCCAGCCAGCCGGGCAGTTGCCGCGGGCTGAACAACCGGAGGCCGACCAGAAACAGCCCGTGCAGGGCGCCCCAGAAGATGAAATTCCAGCCGGCGCCGTGCCAGATGCCGGAGACCACGAACACCACCATCACGTTCCACGCCCAACGCGGGGTGCGGCTGCCACCCATGGGGATGTACACGTAGTCACGAAACCAGTTGCTGAGGGTGACGTGCCACCGCCGCCAGAACTGCTGGATGTTGCGGGCGGCGTAGGGGCTGAGGAAGTTGAGCGTCAACCGGATGCCCAGACAGCGGCCCAGCCCCAGAGCCACCAGACTGTAGCCGGCGAAGTCGTAATAGATCCGGAGCCCGAAAAGCAGGTTGGCGGTCCAGATCATCCACGCGTTCCCGGTCGAGCCCATGAAGGGCGGCATCCATTGGGCCAGATTGTCCGCCAGAGCCAGTTTGAAGAACAACCCCAGCACGACCCACGAGCTTCCGGTGTTGAGGTCTTCCCAGTTCCAACGGAAGCGGAACTGCTGCACCTGCGGCAGGAGATCTTTGCGGCGTTCGATGGGCCCGGCCACGATCTGCGGGAAGAAGCCGGCGAAGTTCACGAAGTCCAGGAACCGGGGCAGCGGCGCCTTGAAGGCCAGGGTGTCCAGCACGAACCCGACCATCTGGAACAGGTAGAAGGACAGGCCCACGGGGATGACCAGGTCCCGCAGCGTGTCGAAGCCCAGCCCGAAGACCCCGTTCAGCACAAAGTTCGAGTACTTGAAGTAGAACAGCGGCGCCAGTTGGAGCGGGATCAGGACGAAGAGGTACTTGCGGGCGCCATCGCGGTCATGACGCACAATCCAGCGGAGTCCGAAGTAGGTGACCACCACGGCGGTCACAAAGATGGCGCAGGAGAGGACGTTGACACACAGCAGCAGGAACACCCCGAGCAACGCCAGACCGGTGCGGTCCACCGCTTCGAGCCGTTCCGGCCGGAGCCGGCCGACGACGAAGCGGACCCCGCTGATCACGGCGAGGCCCAGCAACAAGTATCCCCAAAAGCGCAGTTCGGCGAAATTCATCCGGCGCGGTGCCTGCCCCGGATCTCCCGCAAGACCACCGGCGGGAGCGCGCCCGGGGCGGGCGGACTATCCGGGGAAACCCGGCGATTGGTCAATCCTGAGGCGGGATCATCCGGGGCGACGCCCGGATCCCGGATCATCCGCATGCCGGAAGACCGCACCGGTTTGGTGAAGGATGATTCGCGCTGGCCTGAGCGGGCGGGGTGGCGTAGGTTCGCGCGCGATTCGCCCCGGTCATTTGCCTTTGGCCGTGTTCCGGGGCGCCGCCGTTGACGCAAACCAGATCAAACGAATTGGACTCATGAGAATCGACCGACCGACCGCCGTGCTGGCGATCCTTCTGGCGGGGGTTGTCAGCCTTCATGCCCATGGCCGTTACCGGACGCCGGTGCGCATCCCGGACATCCCCGGCTACCTGACCCTGAAGTGCGACTTCCACATGCACACGGTCTTTTCCGACGGCAAGGTGTGGCCCGATGTGCGGGCGGAGGAGGCGTGGCGCGAGGGGCTGGACGCGATCGCCATCACCGACCACATCGAGTACCAGCCGCACAAGGCGGATCTGCCCACCAACCACAACCGCTCCTACGAGATCGCCAAGCCGGCCGGGGACACGCTGCAAGTCATCGTCATCCGGGGCTCGGAGATCACCCGCTCGATGCCGCCCGGTCACCTGAACGCCATCTTCCTGAAGGACGCCAGCAAGCTGGAGACCAAGAACTGGCGCGACGCGGTCAAGGCCGCGCAGGACCAGGGGGCGTTCATTTTCTGGAACCACCCGGGCTGGACCGGCCAGCAGCCGGACGGTGTGGCCCGCTGGTACGACGAGCACACGGAGCTGCTTCAGCAGGGGGCGCTCAAGGGCATCGAGGTGGTCAACACCCGAAGCTATTACCCGGAAGCCCACCGATGGTGTCTGGAAAAGAAGCTGACGATGCTGAGCAACTCCGACATCCACGCCCCGTTGAACCTCGACTTCGACGTGCATGAGGGGGATCACCGGCCGATCACCCTGGTCTTCGCCAGGGAACGCACGGCCGAAGGCGTCCGTGAGGCGCTCTTCAACCGGCGCACCGCGGTTTATTCCGGCGAAATGTTGGTGGGGGAGGAGCGGTTCCTGCGGCCGATCTTCGAGCGCTCCTTGGTCCTGATCCCGCCCACCGGCCGGATCAAGGGCAAGGGCCGGGTCTATGCCCAGTTGCGGAACGAGAGCGAGGTGCCGATCACGCTGAAGGCGGCCGGGAAGGTCAATGGGGTGACCTTCCCCGGGGAGCTGACGGTGCCCGGCCTGAAGACGGTGCTCTTCGAAATCCGGGGGACCGGCACGATGCGCGAGGGGGAGCGGACCTTCCGGCTGCCCTACGAGGTCACCAATTGGTTGGTGGAACCGGAGAAGGGGCTGAGGGTCGAGCTGCCCGTGGCGGTGCGGTTTGCGAATCCTTGAACCCGGTAGGTCGGGCAGACCGGAGTCCCGCCCTGGCCGGGCCCGGCTTTGGCGGCGGTTCCCGGTCATTTCCCCTTTGCATCCCGGCCGGGGCGCGCTTAATTTCTCGGCCGATCGAGGCGCTGTCCGATGGTGTAACGGTAGCACAGAGGCCTTTGGAGCCTTTAGTTCAGGTTCGAATCCTGATCGGACAGCCAATCGGCTTTTGGACCCCAACCCCATGCCCACGGTCGGCGAACAACTCAGAACCGCCCGCGAAGCCCAGCGGCTGTCGATCCATCGCGTGGCCGAGGCCACGAAGATGCGGACCGACCATGTCCGGGCGATCGAGGAGGGTCGGTACGACGTGTTTGCCGCTCCGGTTTACCTGCACGGGTTCGTGCGGGCGTACGCCCGTTTCCTGAAACTGGACGAGCAGGAGCTGTTGCGGCAATTGGACGAGGAGTGCGGCCGGCCCGCCAAACCCCGCTCATCCCCGCCCCCGCCACCGGCCGAGCCCGCTGCCGCGGCCGAGGCCGGTGCATCGTGGGTCAAACGGTGGGCCGACCTGATCCACCTCCAGAGCGTCGCGGTGGTCGTGTGCGGGTTGGTGTTGGCGTGGTTGGCTTGGCTGTGGTTCGGCCGTGAGGCGAACCGGGGGAGCGGCGAGGAAGCTGCGGGTGCCGGCGGAGCGGCCGGCGCCGCCTACTACGCCGGAGGGTCCCATGGCTTGGAGGATTTGTTGCCGTTGCCCGCCCCGGCCGACGACACCGGGACTCGAGGACCGGCCGGTTCATGATGGACTCTCACCTTTTGTCCCCAGCTTCCCAATCCGCACGCAAGCGTCGGGCCGTTCGAGTGGGCATCGTTTCCTTGGGCTGCGCCAAGAACTTGGTGGACGCCGAGATCATGCTCGGCAGCTTGGCGGAAGCCGGCATGGAAATCACCAATGACGCGGCCCTGGCCGACGCCATCATCGTCAACACCTGCTCCTTCATTGACGCCGCGCAGGAGGAGAGCGTGGACGCCATTCTGGAACAGGCAGCGATCCGGGACGCTCATCGCCGGGGCCAGGCACTGGTGGTTTCCGGGTGTCTCCCTCAGCGGCACCGGGAGGAACTGGCCGCTTTGCTGCCGGAAGTCGATGCCTTTATGGGACTGGATCAAGTCCGGCAGGCGCCGGAGGTGGTTCGGGAAGCCCTGGCCCGGCGGCGTCAGCGCAGGGGGCGGGTCTCCGAGCGGGACCGCGCAGGCGGCGGTAAAGCGGCAACCCACGAGACGGAACCGGTTTACCGGGTCACGCCGCGGTCGCG
>RFJD01000337.1 GCA_003695015.1 Verrucomicrobiota bacterium
GCGCGGATGACCAGGGAGCGGAGGTTTTTCGGCTCCGGCCGGGTGGTGACCCAGATGTGCCGGATGGTGCCCCGGCCGCGGATGTCGCAGAGCTGGACCGTTTCGCCGGGGGCGAGCGAACGGGAGGGTGAGCCCTTGCGGCCGACGCCCAGCTTGCTGGCGGCCTTGCCGCCGGCGCCCCGTTCGCCCGTGGGGTTTTCGAACGAGATCGAGCGCGACTCGAAGGGGACGTCCAAACGGAAGGGCTCATGGACGACGTCGGGTTGGCTGGCGCGGAGGCCGCCGCCGAGGAGGAGACCCAGGATGCCGCTCATCAGGAGGGTTGGTCGGTTCATGGTTGGATCCACGGATTGTCTGGTTCGTGTCGTGCGTTTTCGGGTGTCGGCGGGAGACTTTGGGCCTCCCGTTTGCCCGCCGCAAGCCCCAAGCAGGCCGGCGGTCGGGCGCCGTGGGTTCCTCCGGGCGGCCCGGCCGAGATCGAACGTGAGCCCCGGGGGCGGCTGTGGTTCAATCGGCCCGGCGTTTATGACGGAATACGAAGCGGTCATCGGGCTCGAAACCCACGTCCAGCTCAAGACGAAGTCCAAGATGTGGTGCGGATGCGCCAACGCCTTCGGTGCGCCGCCGAACACCTTGGTCTGTCCGGTTTGCCTGGGCATGCCCGGGGTGTTGCCCGTCCCCAACGAAGAGGCCCTGCGACTGACGGCGCTGGCCGGGCTGCTGCTGCACTGCGAGATCCCCCGCCGGGCCAAGTTCGACCGGAAGAACTACTTCTATCCGGACATGCCCAAGAACTACCAGATCTCGCAGTACGACCAGCCCTCGACGCGCAACGGGTACCTGGACTTCGAGTTCGAGGGCGAGGTGCGGCGGGTCCGGATCACCCGGGCTCACCTCGAGGAGGACGTGGGCAAGAGCATCCACTTCGAGCGGTACAGCGGGGTGGATTTCAACCGCGCGGGAGTGCCGTTGTTGGAGATCGTTTCCGAGCCGGACATCACCAGCGCCGACATGGCCTGGGCCTTCCTCAACGCTCTGAAGGAACTACTCGTCCAAGGCGGGGTCAGCGATTGCGACATGGAGAAGGGCATGGTCCGCTGCGACGTCAACGTCAGCGTCCGCCCCAAGGGGTCCGCCGAACTCGGCGCCAAGATCGAGATCAAGAATCTCAACAGCTTTTCGGCCGTCCGCCGCGCCCTGGCCTACGAAATCGAGCGTCAGATCGACGCCGTCCGCCGCGGCGAAACCCTCATCCAGTCCACCCGCCGTTGGGACGACGACGCCGGGATCACCGAGGAAATGCGCACCAAGGAGGACGCCCACGACTACCGCTACTTTCCGTGTCCCGATCTGATGCCCCTGGAGCCGGAGGACGCCTGGCTCGAGGAGGTCCGCGCCCGGCTGGTCGAGCGTCCCTTGGAGCGCAAGCAGCGCCTGATGCGGAAGTACCAACTGCCCGCCGGCGATGCCGAGGTGCTCAAGAACGACCCCGAGCTGGGGGCGTATTTCGAGCGGATCGCCCGCGGCGCGCCCAATCCCAAGGCCCTCGCCAATTGGGTCATCAACAACCTCCGCCACCAGTTGGCCGAGGCCAATGAGCGCCTCGCTGCCGAACACGCGTCCACCGGCTTCGACGAGGGCCCGCCGCCCCGATTGACGCTGGCGGACCTGAAGTTCCCGCCCGAAGCCATTCCCGAGCTGGTGGCCCTGGTGGACAGCGGGCGCATCAGCAGCAAGATCGCCCAGGACGTCTTCGCCGAGATGTTCGCGACCGGCGAGCGCCCCGCCGCCATCGTCGAGCGCAAGGGGTTGGCGCAGGTGTCCGACACCGCCGCGCTCGAGGCGCTTTGCGACCAAGCCATCGCCGCCAACCCCGGTCCGGTCGCCGACTACAAGGCGGGCAAGAAGGCGGCCCTCAATTTCCTCAAGGGCCAGGTCATGCGGCTCAGCAAGGGCAAGGCCAACCCGCAACTCGTCGGCGAGATACTCGAACGCAAACTCGCCGATTCGTAATTCCGCCGCTCCGCCGGTCCGGCCAGCAACGCGGGGAAACGGCCCGACCCGGCTGGCCGCTGGGATCGGGAATTGGCCCGGATCCAGCATGACCGGGTTGGCGCGTCTCCTCGACGATGGCCGGATGACCCCGCTTCACGGCACCGTCACCCGGAAAAAACGGGGTGAACCCGTCGCGGGCAACGGCCACGTCGCCACTTCGCCGCCGGCTTCCACCGTCGCCACCCGTTCCCAGGTCCGGAGGTCCCGGCTTCGCTCGACGCCGTACCACATTCCCGGTGTCGCCTCCCAACGCAGCTCGACTCCGCCGTCCCCGCCTCGGACCAACGCCGGCCGGGGCGGCCCCGCCAGACGCACGGTCCACAGTCGGACCCGCGCCGACGCCGAGGTTGTGTCGTCGCCCAGGAAAAGGAAGTTCGGTGTTTCGTACACGTCGAACAGCCCGGCGAAGGCCCAGTAAGCCCGCACCGGCCCTTCGAGGATCGGGACGCCGTCCACGTGGAGCCGGTAACGCTCGCCGCGCATCGTGAGCGTGACACGGCGGCGTTCCGTGCCACCTGGCCAGGCGGCTTCCTCGCCGCGGGTGAAGAGAGGCTCGGCGGTTTGGGCGAAGACGGCATCCGGCTGGAACGCCAACTCGATGCCGCGCGCTTCCTGATCGAGCACGATCAGCGAAAACCCGGCCCGCTCGGTCCGGGAATGGCTTTCGGCGAGCAGCGCGAACTCGAGTTCCACGGCGAAACCGGCGCCGCGATCGAGCGGCGCGGGCGCCAGCCGGAACATACCGGCTTGGATGGCGGCTGTGGCCGTGGTGTCCAGTTCGAAGGCGCCGTCGGCCGGGCCGGTGGCCGCCGGGCCGCCGAGGGCCAGGTAATCCCAGCCTTGTTCCGCGGGCACGATCCCGCGGTCGCTGTCCCAGAGCACTTGGGCCCGAGACGATGACCCCGGCAGTCCGGCCAACGCCATGCCCAGCAACGCCCACCGGCAGACGGTGGTTTTCACGCCGCGAACGGTGGACGTCCGGCCGGGGCGCGGCAAGCCCGCGCTCAACGCGCTCAACGCGGTCGGCGGGCGGATCAGTGGTCGCGTTCCAACAGGTACTTGCCCAAGGCCAGCAGGGCCTGGGGCCGGCCATGGAAATCCTTCAGCGCCCGGAAGGCCTTTTTCGTCAGGGCGGCGGCGATTTCGCGGGATCGTTCCAGCCCGACGATGGCGGGGTAGGTGGCCTTGCCGACGGCCTGGTCCTTGCCGGCGGTCTTGCCCAACTGCTCGCTGGACTGGGTGACGTCGAGGATGTCGTCGATGACTTGGAAGGCCAGGCCGACGTTGAAGCCGAAGTCGGTGAGAGCTTTGAGCTGGGAGCGGTTGCAGTTGGCGGCCATGCCGCCCAGCCGCAACGAGGTCGTCAGCAGCGCCGCCGTCTTCCGCTCGTGGATGAAGCGCAGTTCCGACTCCTTGATCGTGCGGCCCTCGGCTTCGAGGTCGGCGACCTGGCCGCCGACCAGTTGCCTCGAGCCGGCGGCCTCGGCCAGCTCGAGGATGATGTCCTTGTGGTTGTAACGGCGCCAACCCCGGCACTGGGCGGCGATTTCGAACGCCAGGGTCAACAGGGCATCGCCCGCGAGAATGGCCACCGCCTCGCCGAACACCTTGTGGCAGGTGGGCCGGCCGCGCCGGAAGTCGTCGTTGTCCATGGCGGGCAGGTCGTCGTGGATGAGGGAGTAGGTGTGGATGCATTCGAGCGCGCAGGCCAGGGGCATGGCTTGGGCGCGGTTGCCGCCGCAGGCCTCCGCCGCCGCCAGACAAAGGATGGGCCGCAGCCGTTTGCCCCCGGCAAACACCGAGTAGCGCATCGCCTTGTGCAGGGTCACCGGCTTGGTGTTGGCCCGCGGCAGATGGCGGTCCAAGGCTTTGTCCACCTCCTTGCGGAGGGTGTGGACGTACTGCTTGAGATCGAACTCCGACTCCGACAACACATCGGTCTTCAGCGCCATGAACCTAGGCTAAAGCAAAGCCGCAAGAGGGCGGCAAGCTTTTCGGCTTTGGACTTGCGGTTCGGGACGGCTCGGTCACATCTGGGCCATGCAACGGCCTTTGCTGGTGGGCATCGCCGGCGGCAGCGGCGCGGGCAAGAGCTGGCTGGTCGGGCAACTGCAGGCGCGGCTCGGCCCGGCCGCGGTGGTCCTTTCGTTGGACGATTTCTACCGCGACCTCTCCCATCTGCCGCGCCGGCGACGGGCTTGGGTCAACTTCGATCATCCCCGGGCCATCGATTGGGCCCTGTTCGAGGAGGTCGTCGGGCGGCTGGCGCGGGGACTTCCGGCCGACATCCCGTGTTACGATTTCGCCGAACATGTCCGGCGCCCGGAGCGTCGCCGGCTGGAACCTGCCCCGGTGGTCCTGATCGAAGGGCTCTGGGTGCTGCGCCGACGGGCCGTTCGCCGCCGCCTGCACTGGCGCGTGTTCCTGGATTGCCCCGCGGCCATCCGGCTCCAGCGGCGCTTGCAACGGGACGTCCATGAGCGCGGCCGTTCGGCCGATTCGGTCCGCCGCCAATGGCGGAACCACGTCCAACCCATGCACGAACGCCACGTGGCGGGCCAGCGGCGTTGGGCCGGCCTTTGCCTGGAATCGCCCCTCGAGACGGCCGAGCTGGACCGGCTGGCCGCCCGCTTGGCGAGGGAAGCGGGTGTGAAGATGGATTGATTGCGCCCTCGCCTTTCCCCAGACTCACCGTCGCCGAGAATGAACATTCACGAATACCAAGCTAAAGAATTGCTCAGCGCCCGGGGCGTCACCGTGCCTCCGGGCGAGGTGGTGGGCACGCCCGCCGAGGCCCGCAATGCCGCCAAGAACCTGCTCCAGGCCGGCGCCCGGCGCGTGGTGCTCAAGGCCCAGATCCACGCCGGCGGCCGCGGCAAGGGAGCCTTCACCCACGGGTTCAAGGGCGGCGTCCAACTCACCGATTCCGCCGAAACGGCCGAGGAATACGCCCGCGAAATGATCGGCCACGTGCTGGTGACCAAGCAGACCGGCCCCCAGGGACGCTTGGTCCGCAAGCTCATGGTGGCCGAGGCGCCCCAGATCGAACGCGAACTCTACGTGGCCGTCCTCCTGGACCGCGCCATCAGCCGGCCCGTCGTCATGGCGAGCACCGAGGGTGGCATGGACATCGAGGAAGTCGCCGCCAAGACCCCGGAAAAAATCGTCCGGCAGGTCGTCGATCCGGCTTTTGGCCTCCAACCGCACCAAGCCCGGCGTCTGGCCGCGGCTCTCGACTTGGGCGGGCCCCTGCTGAACCCGGCCGCCAAAATGCTGCTGGGCATCTACCGCACATGGTGGGAGTGCGACGCCACGTTGGTGGAGATCAACCCCCTCTGCGTCATCCGCACGCCCGAGGGCAAACCGGACCTCTGGGCCGTGGACGCCAAGATCACCATCGACGACAACGCCCTGTTCCGACACCCGGACATCGCCGCCATGCGCGACGAGGAGGAGGAATCGCCGCTGGAGGTCGAGGCCAGCCGGTTCGACCTCAACTACATCAAGCTCGACGGCAACATTGCCTGTCTGGTCAACGGGGCCGGGTTGGCCATGGCCACGATGGACATCATCAAGCACTACGGCGGCGAGCCGGCCAACTTCCTCGACGTGGGCGGCGGCGCCACCGTCCAGCAGGTCACCGCGGCCTTCCGCATCATCATGAAGGACCCCGCGGTGCGGGCCATCCTGGTCAACATTTTCGGCGGCATCATGGACTGCAACGTCATTGCCCAGGGCATCGTGGCTGCCGTCCGTGAAACCGGCCTGACCCTCCCGCTGGTCGTCCGGCTGGAGGGCAACAACGTCGAGGCCGGCCGGAAAACGCTCGCCGAGTCCGGCCTGACCATCATCACCGGCGAATCGATGGCCGATGCGGCGGAAAAAGTGGTGGCCGCCGCCCGCCAGGCC
>RFJD01000338.1 GCA_003695015.1 Verrucomicrobiota bacterium
CATCCCCCGGCGTCCGCCTCCAGAAATACCTGGCCGAGGCGGGTGTCGCTTCGCGCCGGGCCGCGGAGGACCTCATCCGCGAAGGGCGGGTGACGGTGGACGGCCAGGTCGTTCGTCTGCTGGGCTCCCGGGTGCGTCCCGGCCAGCAGGTGTGCGTGGACGGCAAGCCGGTGCGTCCCCGGCCGCGTCTTTACGTGGCCCTCCACAAACCGCCCGGGTACGTCTCCACGCGCCGCCCGCAAGGCCGGCAAAAGGGGGTCATGGAGCTGTTGCCCGCGGAGTGGCAGAACCGGCTTTATCCCGTGGGACGGTTGGATCGGGCCACCGAGGGGCTGTTGCTTCTGACCAACGACGGCGAGTTCGCCCTGCGGCTGACCCATCCGCGTTGGGGCGTCCTGAAGCATTACCTGGCGGTGGTGCGCGGGCGGGTCGAGCCCGCCGTGGCGGAGCGCTTGGTCCGCGGCCTTCGCCACCGGGGGGAACGCCTCCGGGCCGAGTCGGTGCGGATTCTCTCGGCCAACAACACCCGCAGCCGGGTCCGGATCGTGTTGCGCGAAGGCCGCAACCGCGAGGTGCGCCGGATGTTTGCCGCCTGCGGGCTGGAGGTCGAACACCTGCTGCGGGACCAGATCGGCCCGTTGAAACTGGGCGAGTTGCCGGCCGGTCGCTGGCGGGTGCTCACGCCGGCGGAGGTTCGCGCGCTGTGGAACGCGGTGGGCGGATCACGGGGAAGGGACGTTGACAGCGGGACGGCCCGGGCTGGTAAGCTGCACGGGAAATGAAGAATCCGATGCCAGGCTGGCTGGTGGCCGCCTGCTTGGCGGCTTTCCTCCTCCCGCCCCTCCATGGCGCCAGCACGGCGGTCGTGGTGGCCGACGGCGTCAATTTGCGCGCCCGCCCCGACGCCCACAGCGAGATCATCGGCCAGCTCGCCAAGGGCCGGCGGCTGACGGTCTTGGAGGACGTGCCCGGCCCGCGCGCCTCGGGGGTGACCGGCCTTTGGAGCCGGGTGGCGCTTCCTTCGGACACGCCCGTCTGGGTGTTTGCCGACTTCATCAACCCCGAAAACCACCGCGTCGTGGCCACGATGCTCAACGTCCGCGCCGGTCCCGGCGAGGAACACGCTTCCCTGGGCGTGTTGCTGAAGGGGGAACGGGTCGAGGTCTCGGAACGCAAGGGCAACTGGCTCAAGATCAAGGCGCCCATCGGCACCTACGGTTTCGTGGCCGCCGAATACCTGAAGACCATCCGCCTGATCGGCGCTTCCAAGCCGGAGACAGAAACGCCGCCACCTTCACCGGAGGCGCCCGCTTCCGAGCCGGCCAAGGAGGTTGCCCCTCCTGCGCCCACGGCGGAAGCCGCGCCCGAGTCGGGTCCGCAGCCGCCGGCGCCCGACACCGCGACGCCCGCCCCGGCGCCAGCCGAGCCGGCGGATTCGGAAGCCGCGGCGACCGCCGTTTCCAGCGTTGCCAGTCCGTCCGTTCCGCCGGCCGCGCCCGAACCGGAGACGGCCGCCGCCGAAACCGCCCCGCCGACACCGGTCCGGGTGACGACGGTTTCACCCGCGCCGGCGCCGGCTGCTCCAGCGACGCCGTCGGCCGGCGAAAGCCAGGTCCGGCAGAGCGCGCCGCCGGCCCCGGAGGTGGCGTCCTTGCCGGAAGGGGCGTTGAGCGTGCCGGTCGTGGCGGCGGCGGCGCCGGAAAGTTCGGCGGAATCGCCGGCGCCGGGCACCGCCAGGGCGGTTTCTCCTGCGGCCGCCCCGCCGAAGGCGGTTTCCCCGTTGCCGGGCGGTCTGCAGCCGCGCCGACCCGGCCGGGTCGTCGTCCGCGAAGGGATTGTCCGCCGGGCGTTGAGCATCCAGGCGCCGGGCGGTTATGAACTGCGGCAGTTGCGGACCGGCGACCGGCTGGTTTACCTCCACCCGGCCCGGCCGGACCTGCGCCTGAAGCCTTTCGTCGGCAAGCGGGTTTTGGTGCGTGGCGCGGAGTACATCGACGTTCGCTGGCCCGCCACGCCGGTCTTGTTGGTCGAACACATCACCTTGGCGCCCTGATGACCGCTTCCAATCTGATCGACGGACGGGCCATCGCCTCGGCCATTCATGAGGAGACGGCCCGGCGGGTGGAACGCCTGCGTGCCCGCGGGGTTCAGCCCGGTTTGGTGTTCATCCGTGTGGGGGAAGACCCCGCCTCGAAAGTGTACGTGGGGATGAAGGAGCGGATGTCCGGGCAGTTGGGCATTCGTTCCGAAACCCACGTGCTGCCGGAGGCCACGCCGGAGGGCGAGCTGCTGGCGTTGATCGACCGGTTGAACCGGGACGAGACGGTGCACGGCATCCTGGTGCAGGCGCCCTTGCCCCGGCACATCTCCGAGGCGCGGGTTTATGCCTCGGTGGCGCCGGAGAAGGACGTCGATGGCTTCCATCCGGTCAACGTCGGCAAGCTGATGCTGGGTGACGACACCGGCTTCGTTCCCTGCACGCCGGCCGGGGTCCACGAGCTGTTGATCCGGGCGAAGGTTCCGGTGGAAGGGGCGGAGGTGGTGGTGTTGGGCCGGGGCAACATCGTCGGCAAACCGCTGGCGGCCCTGCTCATGCAGAAGGCCCCGCACGCGAACGCGACCGTCACCGTCTGCCATTCCCGCACGCGCGACATCGCCGCCCATTGTCGCCGGGCGGACATCTTGGTCGCCGCCATGGGCGTGGCCGAATTCGTCAAGGCGGACATGGTCAAGGAAGAGGCGGTGGTCATCGACGTCGGCGTCAACCGCGTCGAGGATCCCGCCGCTCCCAAGGGCTATCGGCTGGTGGGCGACGTGGCCTTCGCCGAGGTCCAGCCCAAGGTCCGGCTCATCACCCCCAATCCCGGCGGCGTCGGCCCGATGACGATCGCCATGCTCATGCGCAACACCGTCCGCGCGGCCGAGCTGGCCGCGGCCGCCGGCTGATCCGCTTCGTCCAACAACATGCAAGCCACCCGCATCCTTCCCGATCTCCAAGCCTCCCTCCTGTGCGAAGACGTCCGCCAGGAGGTCACCGGCAACTTCATCCTCATCGGCGTCATCGGGGTCATCCGGGTCCCCCGGCTGCCCATCGTCGCCGCCCGCCTGTGCGTGTTCAACCGCTGGACCGCCGGCGTGGGCCAGTTTCATGAGAAGGTCCGGTTGATCGCCCCCGACGGCGAAACCGTCGTTCGCGAGAGCCAGGTGCGGTTCGCCCTGAAGGAACCCACGCACCACGCGATCAACGTCTCGATGCTCACCCAGTTGAAATTCGAGAAGGCGGGCGTGTATCACGTCGAGGTGACCGTCGATGACGTCATGAAGCTCCGGTACGCCATCCCGCTGATCCACCAGCCGCCGCCCCAACCGCCGGGTGGCGCGCCGCCGGCGCCGCCGGAGAAACCGGCGGATTGACGCCGCCCGATCATGCCCGGCGACGCCCTGCCAGCGCGGGCGGAACAGGCGCCACGGCTGCCATGGACGCCACGCCGGGCGGCCCGCTTGGCTCTCGATCACCCTTGGCGGCTGGCCTTGGTCTATTGGCTGGGCGCGTTCTTCGCCACGGCGCCCCTGCTGAAGCTGGCGGACGCGGGGTGGTTTGCCGCCATCGACCAGGCCGTCCGGGAGCTGCCGGAGCGCGCGGCCCTCGACCGGGGCTGGTTGGATTGGCCGGAGCCACGCCGCCGGACGCTCGCTGAAAACCTGTTTCTTTCGATTGCCGTGACTCCCCTGGCGGGCCGGCCGGGGCCGGCGGCGGGGGACCTTCACTGCGAGTGGACCTTGGACGCGCTGTGGATCCAAGGGCCGCTGGGCGGTTGGCGATTGCCCTATCCCCGGCGATGGCGGTTGGATCTGAGCCGG
>RFJD01000059.1 GCA_003695015.1 Verrucomicrobiota bacterium
GAAACGGATCGGTCGCCCGGGCCGACCGCACCAACCCCGGCGCGCAAGCCGCCTCGCGCGTTTCCGGTCGGCCGGTGCTGGTTGCCGGACGCGTCACGCCCATGCCGGTAGCCAAACGCGCCCCCGGCCGGCCGACAACGGCAAAACACTCCCGCGCCTGCCCCCGCGGCCAGCTCAAGCTTTCGTTTTGCCGGAATTGCCGTATGCTGCGCGCATGCCTTTTTCGAAGTTGGGGCTGTCCAAACCGGTGCTTCGCGGGGTGGCAGCCATGGGTTACACCGAGCCCACCCCCATCCAAGCCCACGGAATCCCGGTCATGATGAGCGGGCGCGACCTCATTGGCAGCGCCCAGACCGGCACGGGCAAGACCGCCGCTTTTGCCCTGCCCATCCTCACCAAGCTCGGCGAACCGGCCCCCGGCCCGCGCGCCCTGATCCTTGAACCGACCCGCGAGCTGGCCGCCCAAGTCGAAACCGCCATCCGCGACATGGCCCGGTTCACCAAACTCCGCGTGGGCGTCGTGTACGGCGGCGTCGGCTACGGCTCCCAAATCCAGGCCTTCAAAGGCGGCGTGGACATCCTGGTCGCCACCCCGGGCCGGTTGCTGGACCATCTCGAACGCCGGAACGTCCGGCTCGACAAGGTCGAGTACCTCGTGCTGGACGAGGCGGACCGGATGCTGGACATGGGCTTCCTGCCGGACGTCCGCCGGATCATCCGCCACTGCCCCAAGAAACGGCAGACGGCGTTGTTCTCGGCCACCATCCCCTTTCAGATCGAGGAGCTCATCAAATGGGCCATGCGCTCGCCGGAAACCATCGAGATCGGCAAGCGGCGTTCACCGGCCGAGACCGTGAGCCATGCCCTTTACCCCGTCGCCACCGCCCAGAAAAAGGAGCTCCTCCTGGCCCTGCTCAAACAACTCGAGTACGAGTCGGTCATCATCTTCTGCCGCACCAAACAGGGGGCCGACCAGGTCGCCGCCCTCCTCCGGCGCGAGAACCACCCGGTCGCCGTCCTCCACTCGAACCGCACGCAACGCGAACGCGAGGAGGCGCTCGAAGGCTTCCGCCGCGGCCGTTACGAAGTCCTCGTGGCCACCGACATCGCCTCCCGGGGCCTGGACATCGTCGATGTCTCCCACGTGATCAATTTCGACGTCCCCCAGCATCCGGAGGATTACGTCCACCGCATCGGCCGGACCGGCCGCGCCCAACAAACCGGCGAAGCCCTGACGCTGATGACCGTCGAGGACGTTTCGCACGTCCGGGCCGTCGAGGCCTTCATCGGCGAACGCATCGAACGCCGCAAACTGCCCGGCTTCCCCTACCTCTACACCACCTTGCTGGACGAACAGGCCGGCAAGCGCGGACGCCGCTCCGGTCGTGCCCGCGGCGGGCGCATCGGCCGCGGCTATCACTACTCCCCCGGAAGCTGACCCGCCCTTTCATGACCTACGCCGAGGCGGTTCAGTTCCTCTACGAGCTGCGCTGGCTGGGCATCAAGCTCGGCCTGGACAAGGTCCGTCGCCTGGCCGCCGCCTGCGGCGATCCCCATCACCGGCTCCGGTTCATCCATGTCGCCGGCACCAACGGCAAGGGCTCGGTTTGCGCGATGCTCGCCGCCATCCACCGCGCGGCCGGCCGGCGCGTCGGATTGTTCACCTCGCCCCACCTGTTGAGCTTCCGCGAACGGATCCAGGTCGATGGTCGTTGGATTGCCGAAGCCGAGGTCGCCGAACGGGTGGCGGCGTTGCGCCCGGTTCTTCGCGCCCTGCCGCCGGATCAGGCGGCCACCTTCTTCGAGGTGACCACCCTGCTGGCCTTGCAGCATTTCGCCGCGGCCGGTTGCGACCTCGTCATCTGGGAAACCGGCATGGGCGGCCGGCTCGACGCCACCAACATCGTCACCCCGCTGGCCGCAGTCATCACCAACGTCCAGCGGGACCACTGCCAATGGCTCGGCGACACCCTCGCGCAAATCGCGGCCGAAAAGGCCGGCATCATCAAGCCGGGCATTCCCGTCCTGACCGCCGCCCAGGAACCGGAAGCCTTGGCGGTGTTGCGCGCCGTCGCCCGCCACCAGGAGGCGCCATTGATCGAAGTCCCCCCCGAAGCCGCCGGGCAACCGCCCCTGGATCGCCTCCGCCTTTCCCTGCCGGGCCGCCACCAGCGCCTCAACGCCGCCCTCGCCCTTCGCGTCGTGGAGACCCTTCAGGACGTGCTCCCCGTGCCGCCCGAAGCCGTGGCCCGCGGATTGGAAAGCGTCGAGCTTCCCGGCCGGTTCCAACTGATCCGGGACGGGGAGAGAACGACCGTCCTGGACGGCGCCCACAACCCGGGCGCGGCGCGCGTGCTGCGCGAGGCTTGGGAGGAGGCCTTTCCCAGCCGGCGGGCGGTCATGATCCTCGGCGGCTTGCAGGAAAAGGACTGGCCCGGCCTCGGCGCCGAACTGCTCCCGTGCGCCTCCGAGGTCTTCGCCGTGCCGGTCGCCAGCCCCCAACGAATCGATCCTCGCGAGCTGGTCTCGATCTGTCACCGGATCGATCCCCACCTGACCGTCCACGCCTGCCAGTCGGTGGACGAAGCCTTGCAAGCCACCGCCGCGGCCCCGTTGCGGCTGGTCACCGGGTCACTCTACCTGGTGGGCGAGGTTCTCGCCCGGCTCCGCCCCGACGCCGGCCCGGACGAACGCTGGCTCAACGAAAAGGCCTTCCCCTCCAACCCAACCGAAGCCTCGCCCCCCCGACGCTGAACGGGACCTCCGGCCGGACGGTTCAACGGCCCTTCCGGCGTCGCCAAAGTCCCCAACCAGCCAAGGCCAACCCTCCGGTCCAAGCCCACCCTGCCGGCTCGGGCACCGGCGCGGTGATGGTCACCGTCCCACCGCCGCCCGCGCTCCGGCTCCATTGGATATCCCCGGCCATGTTCGGCGTGGCGTACACCGTGAACGTCCCGTCCTGTTCAAGCGTTGTCTCGAAGGCAATCTTGGACAGACCACCGTACCACATGGTCCACCC
>RFJD01000339.1 GCA_003695015.1 Verrucomicrobiota bacterium
AGGAAGGCGTGGTTTTCCGGCTGGATTCGGGCGGTTTCTCGGAGCGGATTTCCTGGGGCAAGTTCTCGGATCCAACGCTGGAGCTGCTGGCCCGGGACCCGAAGCTGCGGCCGTTCGCCGAGCCGTTCATCCCGGTGCCCCCGGACGCCCGGCCCGCGCCCAAACCGGTGGTCATCCGGGACTATCCCAAGGTGGAGCTACCCGAAGGGGGCACCAGCATTTTCAGCTCCCTGACCAGCCCCATCGGCCTGTTCATCGTGGGGCTGCTGTACCTGGCCAATCTGCTGGCGGCCTACGAGGTGGCGGTTTACCGCAACCGGCCGGCGGGGATGGTTTGCGGACTTTCGGCCGTGCTGCCGCTGGTGGGGCCGATCGCCTTCCTGCTCTCCCCCGGTCTGGAGGAAGCCGGCGGTCCGGCCGTCGAGGAGGAGGCGTTGGAAGCCGAGGCGGGACCGGGCGTGCCGGAGGCCGGCAGCGGTGCGGGCGCCACCTCCCGGCAGGTGGCCCCGGCGCCTGCCAGCGGTTTGCGCGTGGCCGCTTCCACCAGGCCAGCCAAGGCCGCCACCTACGAGAAGAAGGTGTACAACCGCGGCGAATACACCTTCAACCGTCGCTTCATCGAGACCCAGTTCTCCGGCTTCTTCCGGGTGGTGCCGACCGATGCCGAGAAGGACCTGGTGCTGGTGATCAAGACGCCGAAGCAGGAGTACGTGGCCCGGCGCATCTCCCGCATCAGCGCCACCGAGATGTACATCCAGCTCCTTCAGGCCGGCGGCAAGGAGGTCCGCGTGGGGCTGGGCGAGATCGCCCAGATCATCGTGCGGCACAAGGACGACAAGAGCTGAGGCCCGCGCCCCTCCGGCCGATGAAATTCCAGACCATTCTCCTCTTCGGCGCTCCCGGCAGCGGCAAGGGCACCCAGGGCAAGGTCTTGGGCGCGTTGCCCGGCTTCTTCCACTGTTCCTGCGGGGAGGTGTTCCGCAGCCTCAAGATGGACTCGCCCTTGGGCCGCGTGTTCGTCGAGTACTCCAGCCGGGGGGAACTGGTGCCGGACGAACCGACCATCGAGCTCTGGCGGCAGTTCATCACCAACTGCCGGAAGTCCGGCCAGTACGATCCGGCCAACGACATGCTGGTGCTCGACGGCATCCCGCGCAACCTCCGCCAGGCCGAACTGCTCCAAGACTCGCTCGATGTCCGGGCCGTCATCTACCTGACCTGCGCCGATCCCGAGAAGCTGGTGCAACGGCTCCAACGCCGGGCCCTCAAGGAAAACCGGCTCGACGACGCCAACTTGGACACCATCCGCCGCCGGCTCGAGACCTACGAGCGGGAGTCCCGTCCGGTACTGGACTTCTACGGCCGGGACCTGCTTCATGAAGTGGATGCCACCCAGCGGCCGATCGACGTGCTCCGGGACGTCGTCGAGATCGTCCGCCAGCTCTGAACCGGTCCGATGGTCTCGCAATTCGGCGACTTCCAAGCCAGCGAACTCTACTGCCCACGTTGCCGGCGGGCCCAGCCGGTCCGCGAACACCTCCTCCTGGTGTTGCCCGACGGCGAACTGCACGAATACCGCTGCGCCCGTTGCGCCACCTCGCTGGGAACCCGCCGCACCAAGGGCGGTCTCGCCCGGCCCCCCGGCCAACCCGCGCCAAACCGCCCGTCCGCCACCCGCCGACCGGTGCGCGGGTTGCTCGGGTGAAGATCCGTGGTCCCCGATCCGATGAACGCCCCCGGCCCGGCCAACTCCCCGCCTCTGCGCGTGGTCTTCTTCGGCACGGCGGAGTTTGCCTGTCCGGCCTTGGTCGAACTCGAAAAGCAGGAGAACCTCAAGCTGCTCGGCGTGGTGACCCAGCCGGATCGCCCCGCCGGACGCGGTCTCCAACCCAAGCCGCCGCCGGTCAAGGAAGTGGCCCTCCAGTTGAAGCTGCCGGTATGGCAGCCGGACCGCTGCCGGGACGAGACTTTCCTCCGGCAGATGCGGGAACTGGCGCCGGAGCTGATCGTCGTCGCCGCCTACGGCCAAATCCTGCCCAAGGCCCTGTTGGAACTGCCCCGCCACGGCTGCCTCAACATCCACGGCTCGCTCCTGCCCAAGTACCGCGGCGCGGCGCCGATCCAGCGGGCGATCGCCGAGGGCGAGGAAGAGACCGGCGTGACCATCATGTTGATGGATGAAGGGCTCGACACCGGCCCCATCCTGGCCCAGGAAGCCACCCGCATCTGGCCGGACGACAACGCCCAAACCCTGCACGACCGTCTGGCGTTGATGGGCGCCCACCTGTTGGTGGACATCCTGCCCGACTACCTGGCGGGGAAACTCCTGCCCCGCCCCCAGCCGTCCGAAGGCGCCACCTATGCGGCCAAGGTGACCCGGGCCGACGGCGAGATCGACTGGCGCCGTTCGGCCGTCGAAGTGGACCGGCAGATTCGGGCTTTCACCCCCTGGCCCGGCGCCACCACCCGGCTGCCCTTCAAGGAGCGTCCCCGTCTCAAGATCCTCGAAGCCGAGCCGCTCGAACGTGAAGGCGGCGAGCCCGGCGTGGTGTTGGCCTCGGGACCCGAAACGCTGCTGGTGGCCTGCGGTCGCGGCGTCCTGCAAATCCACCGCCTGCAACGGGAGGGCGGCAAGCCGCTCCCGGCAGCCGAGTTCCTGCGCGGCTGTCCCCTGCCGCCCGGCACCCGGCTGGGTTGAAACGAAACCGGCGGCCCGTTCGAGCCGCCGGCTGTCCGCTCCCGGGGACGGGAATCGGTTCAACGCCCCGTCGCCTTCAGCTCCCGAAACACGCGGTCCGCCTCGGCCAGGGACTCCTTCGAGCCGATGTCGTACCACTTGCCGGGCACGGGCCAAGCATAGACCGGGCGCTGCTTGTAGAGCCACTGGACGAGCCGGCCGGGCTGGTCGGGGTTGTTGCCTTCGCGGATGTAACGGTCGATCTCCGGCAACACCTCCGCCGGGTAGTAGTAGAGGGCGATGGCCGCCAGACTCGAGGTGGGGTTGGCCATTTTCTCCTCGAAGAAGGTGATCCGGCCCTCGGCGTCCACCTCAATGGAGTTGTACTTCTTGGCGGCCTCGAGGCTGCCGACGTCGTACACGCCCACCACCGGGGCCTTTTTCTCCCGGCAAAAGCGGCCGAAGTCCTCGAGTGACTCGCTGAAGAGGTTGTCGCCGGCCACCACGATCAGGTCGCCTTCCAGCTTCTCCTTTTGCAGCACGAAGTGGATGTCGCCGATCGCCCCCAGCCGGTTCTCGTTGGTGGTCGTGCCATCGTTGACGATGGTGAACCGGATGTGGGGCTGGCTCTTCTGGTACTCGTCGGCCCAACGCTGAAAGTGGCCGGCGAATTTGTTGTTGGTGACCACGACGATGCGCTCGATGCCCTCGATGGGCAGGAGGGCGTCCAGGACGTGCTCGAGCATCGGCTTGCCCGCCACTTCGAGCAGGGGCTTGGGCTGGTTTTCGGTCAGGGGGTAAAGCCGGGTCGCATACCCGGCGCCGAGGATCAACAGGTTCATGGTTGCGTCTTCGTTTTCGGGCTCACGGCTTGCCACCGGACGAGTCCGGGGCGGCGGGCGGACGGGCCACAAACAGCTTCGGGTCCGCCCGCCGGGCCAGTTCCTGGCACGCCTCCAGGATCGCGCCGGTGTTTTCTTCCTTCAGGGCGAAGTCCGCCAACTGGCGGGCTTCGGAAAGCTTCAGCGACCGGATCAGGTGTTTGACCGCGGGAACCAGCGGCGGGGCCACGCTCAGTTCGTCGGCGCCCAATCCGATCAGCAGCGCGGCCAGGGCGGGATCCCCCGCCATCTCGCCGCAGACCCCCACCCAGATGCCGGCGGCATGGCCGGCGTCGATGGTTTGCTTGATGAGCCGGACCACGGCCGGATGCGTCGGCTGGTGCAGGTGGGCAATCCGCGGATTCAAACGGTCGGCCGCCAGCGAGTACTGGACCAAGTCGTTGGTGCCGATGCTGAAGAACCGCACCCGCCGCGCGATGGCTTCGGCGGTCAGCACCGCGGAAGGGATCTCGATCATCACCCCCACTTCGAGATCCCGGTCGAAGGGAAGCCCTTCCTTCTCCAGCTCCGCCTTGCATTGCTCGAGCAAGGCGTTGGCCTGGTCCACCTCGTCGATGCCCGAGATCATCGGGTACATCATCTTGACGTTGCCCGTGACCGCGGCCCGCAGGATGGCCCGCAACTGCGCCCGGAACATCTCCGGTTCGGCCAGGCAGATCCGGATGGCGCGCCAGCCGAGGAACGGGTTGCGCTCGGGGTACTGGTCCCGGTAATTGAGCATCTTGTCACCCCCCAGATCGAGGGTGCGGATGATCACCGGGGCGGGATGGAGTTTCTCGGCCAAACCGCGGTACACCTCGAACTGTTCCTCCTCGGACGGCAGTTCGAGCCGTTCCATGAAGAGAAACTCGGTGCGGAACAACCCGACGCCCTCGGCGCCCTGGGCCACGACCTCGTCGGCCTCGGCCGGGTTTTCGATGTTGGCCGAGAGCGTGATCCGGTGGCCGTCCAGCGTCACCGCGGGCAGTTCGCGCACCTCGCGCAACCGTTCTTCGAGCACCTGATACTGCCGGGCGAGCTGGCCGTACTGGTAGAGGGTTTGATCGGTGGGGTTGACGATCAGCAGGCCGTTGAACCCGTCCAGCAGCGCGTAATCGCCGGTGGCCAGCCGCTGGGTGGCGTCGCGCAAGCCGGTCACCGCCGGCAGGTGCATGGCGCGGGCCAGGATCGCGGTATGCGAGGTCTGGCTGCCCAGATCGGTGGCGAAACCGAGGATCATCTGCCGATCGAGCACCGCCGTCTGCGAGGGCGTCAGGTCGTGGGCCACAAGGATGCAGGGCTCGCGGATTTCCGAGAGATCCTGCGGCTCGTCCGGGTTGAGCAGGTTGTGCAGGACCCGTTGGGTGGCGTCGCGCACGTCCGCGGCCCGCTCCTTGAGGTAGTCGTCCTGCATGGCGGCGAAGCTGGCCACAAACCGCTGGGCCACGGTGGCAAAAGCGTGGTCCACGTTGACCAGCGAATCCCGGACCAGCGTCCGCACCCCTTCGAGCAGAACCGGGTCCTCCAGCACCATCAACTGCGCCTCGAACAGCAGCGCCTCCTGCTGGCCGAGCGCTTGGGCGACCTGCTCCTTGAGCTTGCGCAACTGTTGCCGGCTCAACACCAGCGCCGCTTCCAGCCGGTCCATCTCGCTCTGGACGTCTTCGGGCTGGATGGCGTAGCGGGGCGGCTCGCGGACCTCGGCGGGCCGAACGACAAAGAGCCGGCCACGGCACACGCCGCGCGAGGCGGGAATGCCGTGGAGGACGCGCTCTCCTCTGGCTGCCGAATCCGGCACGCCGCTTCAATAGCGACCAGCCGCCGGATTGGAAACCCAAAAAGCCGGCGTGACGGCGGCCGCGCCCCGCTCCGCCACCGCCCGGGCTGCGGTTCCATGCTTGTCTGGCACCGGCTCCGCCCTACGCTGAACGCATGAGCGACCAACAAGGGTCCGGCGCCGGGGCAAGCTCCCGATTCCCCGCCATCCAGCAGTTGTTCGACCAGTTCGTGGCCCCCACCTACGGGCGGTTTCCCTTGGCCTTCGAACGCGGCCAGGGATGCCGCCTGTGGGATGTGGACGGACGGGAGTACCTGGACTTCGGCTCGGGCATCGCCGTCTGCTCGCTGGGCCACGCGCACCCGGAATTGGCGGAAACGTTGGCCGAACAGGCGCGGCGGTTGCTGCATGTCTCGAACCTCTATTACCACGAGTGGCAGGGCCGGCTGGCCGAACGCATCGTCCGGCTCATCGGCCCGGGCCGCGTGTTCTTCGCCAACAGCGGCGCGGAGGCCAACGAAGGACTCTACAAGCTGGCCCGCCGGTTCGGCCACGAGGAGGGGCGCTTCGAAATCCTGACCGCCACCAATTCCTTCCATGGACGCACGCTCGCAGGCATCGCCGCCACCGGCCAGGCCAAGGTCAAGCACGGGTTCGGGCCGATGGTCCCCGGCTTCCGCCACGTGCCCTTCAACGACCTGGAAGCCGTCGAGGCCGCCATCTCGCCGGCGACCGTCGCGGTGCTCATCGAAGGCGTGCAAGGGGAAGGCGGCATCACGCCGGCGCGTCCCGAATACCTGCTGGGGCTGCGGCGGTTGTGCGACGAAAAGCGGCTGTTGCTGCTGATCGACGCCGTCCAATGCGGCTATTTCCGGACCGGCCGGTTCCAGAGTTTCCAACGCCTGTTGGAAGGGGTGCCCGGCGGGGACGGTTTTCTGCCTGACGCCATCTCGATGGCCAAATCGCTCGGCGGTGGCCTGCCTCTGGGGGCTTTCTGGATCCGGGAGGATCACAAGGACCTGTTGGGGCCCGGCAGCCACGCCACCACCTTCGGCGGCAGCCCCTTCGTCTGTGCCGGCGCCCTGAAGGTCCTCGAGATCGTCGAGCGCGATCGGCTCGACCACAATGCCCGCGAGGTCGGCGCCTTCCTCAAGCAGGAACTCGAACGCCTCCGCACCCGGCATCCGGCCGTGATCCGGGAGGTGCGGGGGTTGGGTTTGATGCTGGGCATCGAGTTCGCGCCGGCGGACCAGTTGCCGGCGTTGCAGGGTTCGAACCGTCCGGTC
>RFJD01000340.1 GCA_003695015.1 Verrucomicrobiota bacterium
GACGCCGTGGGGGGAGATCGCCTGGCAGCTCGGGGGGGAGGCCGGTTGGGCGGTGGTGGCGGAGCACGACCGGCGGGGCACGGCGCCGGGCGGGGATGTGATCGAGCGGATGCTGCCGCGGGACCGGCCGGCGCTGGTGTTGCTGGACGAGCTGATGAACTACGTGAGCCGGAACCGGAAGAGCGGCCTGGCGGCGCAGTTGTACGCCTTTCTCCACAGCCTCTCGGAGGCGGTGAGGTCGCGGGACAACGTGGTGCTGGCGGTGTCCATTCCGGCGTCGGAGCTCGAGATGAGCGCGGAGGACGAGTCCGATTACGGGCGGTTCAAGAAGCTGCTGGACCGGGTGGGGAAGGCGGTGTTGATGTCGGCGGAGGCGGAGACGGCGGAGATCATCCGGCGGCGGTTGTTCGAGTGGGAGGGACTGCCGAAGGAGGCGGGGGCGACGGTGCGGGCCTACCGGCAGTGGCTGGCGGCGCACCGGCAGCAGTTGCCGAGCTGGTTCCCGGTGGACAAGGCGGACGCGGAGCTGGCGGCGTGTTATCCGTTCCATCCGTCGGTGCTCTCGGTGTTCGAGCGGAAGTGGCAGGGGTTGCCCCGGTTCCAGCGCACGCGGGGCATCCTCCGGCTGCTGGCGTTGTGGGTGTCCCGGGCGTACCGGGAGGGGTTCGAGGGGGCGCACCGGGATCCGTTGATCACGCTGGGGACCGCGCCGCTGGAGGATCCGACGTTTCGCTCGGCGGTGTTCGAGCAGTTGGGGGAATCCCGCCTCGAGGCGGCGGTCACCACTGACATCGCCGGCCGGGCGGGAGCCCATGCCCTCCGGCTGGACAAGGAGGCCACCCCGGCCGCCCGCAAGGCCCGCCTGCACCGCAAGATCGCCACCGTGGTGTTCTTCGAGTCCAACGGCGGCCAGCAACGCGGCGAGGCCACCCTGCCGGAAATCCGCCTGGCTGTGGGCGAGCCGGCGCTGGACATCGGCATCATCGAGCAGGGCTTGGAAGCCCTCGCCGACGCCTGCTACTACCTCACGGCCACCGGCAACCGCTACCGGTTCAGCTTCCAGCCCAACCTCAACAAGTTGCTCGCCGACCGCCGCGCCACCATCCCGCCCCGGGACATCGAGGAACGGGTCCGCACCGAGGTGCAGCAGGTGTTCAACGCCGGCCGGAACGTGGAACGGGTCTTCTTCCCCGAGCAAAGCAACCAAGTGCCGGACCGGCCGGCCTTGACGCTGGTGGTGCTGGCGCCGGACCGGGACGCGCGCGACCCGGAGACGCCGCGCTTCATCGAAACCCTCACGCGCGAGGCGGGCGCCTCGGCCCGGACGTACAAAAGCGCCCTCATCTGGGCGGTGGCGGAGGACGGCAGCGCCCTGGCCGAGGAGGCCCGCAAGCTCCTCGCCTGGGAGGCCATCGAAGAGGAGGCGGAGGACCGCAACCTGGACGAGGCCCAACGCCGGCAGCTCACGGAAAACATCAAACGCGCCCGCCGCGATCTCCGGGAGGCGGTCTGGCGCGCCTACAAGAACCTCTTCCTGCTGGACGACACGCAGGGCTTGCGGCGGATCGACCTCGGCCTGGTGCATTCGAGCCAGGCGGATTCGCTGGTGTCGCTCATTCTCACCCGCCTGCGGCAGGAGGATTTGGTGGCCGACGGCGTGAGCCCGAATTTCCTGGTGCGCCAGTGGCCGCCGGCCCTGCCGGAATGGAGCACGCGCCAAGTCCGCGACGCCTTCCTGGCCTCGCCCAAGTTCCCCCGGTTGCTCAATCCGGAGGTGGTGCGGGAGACGATCGCCCGCGGGGTCGAGGCCGGCTTGTTCGCCTACGTGGGGAAGCGCGGGGACGGCGGCTACGACCCGTTCCGGTTCGAGGAACCGCTCCGGCCGGAGGAAGTCGAGCTCAGCGGGGAGATGTTCCTGATCCGGAGGGAGGCAGCCGAGGCATGGAAGCGGACCAAACAACCGGTGGCCGGCCAGGCCGGTGCGCCGGTCGCGCCAACAACGCCTCCGGTGACGCCTCCGCCGGGCGGCACCGTGCCCACGCCGCCCGCGCCGGCTCCGGCCCCCGCCAAGCCGTGCGGCTTCCGCTGGCAGGGCGAACTGCCGCCGCGCAAGTGGATGAACTTCTACACCGCCATGTTGTCCCATTGGGCCAACTCCCCCCATCTGCGCGTGCGGGTCCACATCGAGGTGGACCCCGCCGCCTGTGTCGGGGAATCGCAACTGGCGGTGATGGGCCAGGCGCTGCGGGAGCTGGGGTTGGCGGAAACGATCGAACGGATTCGACCGGCGGAAGGGCCGGAAGCAAAGGCCGACGAGGCGGGTTAGGCGCGAGCGCCGGCGCCGCGGGGAAGCCGGTTCCGGGCTTGGTTCGATCCGGGAAACACGGCAGCATGCCGGCCAACCCTGCAGGAGCCATGATGCGCGCCATGAAACGACTTGCCCGGGCCGGCCGGATCGCCCCGCTGACGGTCGCCGGTTGCCTCCTTCTCTGCGCCCGTGCCGCCGGGGCGGCCGGAGTCGGCGAGGAAGACTGGTTCGACGCCCTGATCGCCCGCATCCAACAAGCCGAGGCCCGCGGCGTCCGGTCGGAGTTCGCCCCGTACGTCAGCGACATCTGCCGCGGGGGCGAACCCGCCCGACTGGTGGAGGTGGACACCGCCGGGGCGGCTCGGCTGCACCTGTTCGTCACCGGCGATCCGGACAAGGTCTGGGGCATGGCCAACTGGGGCGAACCGGTCCTGATCGCCGCCGACGGCCGCCAACAGTCGTTGACGCTGCCCGCTCGTGAGGGTGAGGGGCGTCCGGCGCTGGATTGGGTGGTGCGGCTGGGCCGGCGCGCCATCAACCTGAACCTGCATTCGGGCCTGTACGAACCGATGCGCACCGCCGGGCGGCAGTTTCGGCTCGGGATCCACGTGCAGGCCGACAGCCACATCGAGGTCCCACTGGAAGGGAAGTACGTGCGGTTCCGGTCCTGGATCGGCGTCGATGACTACACCCGGGGGCGGGGCAATGTCCGGTTCGCCGTGTTGGACGATCGGGCCGCGGTGGTCGAGGGCGCATGGCCGGAGCTGGAGTTGCGGTTTTCCCATGCCGAACCGCGCCGGGAGATGCGGCGGGAACGGTTGGACGGGATCTGGCGGGCGGCCTGGCAGCGGCTGGATTTCGGGGCGCTGGCCCGCGCGTACGCGGAGGCCTGCGCGGCCGTCCCGCCCCTGGCCCGGCAGGCCGAAACCCTTGCCGCGCAGGCGCACGACCCGGCCGGCGTCCGCCGGGTGCGCGCCCTCTACCACCGGGCCTGCGATCTGCGGGAGGCCATCCGGCGGCTGGAAGACTTCGACCGCGAGGCGCTCGAACTGGCGGTGCGCGATCTGCGGGACCGGTTCGGCGCGCGTTATCCGGACGGCGACCGGTTTCTCGAGGAGCTTGCCACGCTGTGGCAGCGCCGTGGCAAGGCGTTGGCGGCGGTGCGGCAGCCCGGGGCCGACCTCGGGGCGTTCGAGCAGGTGGCGCGGTTGGCGGCGGCCCTCGAGGCTCTGAAACGCCGGGCCTTGCTCGCGAATCCGCTCCTGGACTTCGAGGAGCTGCTGGTGATGAAGCGCCGGCCGAAGGGCGATCCGCGGCGGTCCCAGTGGGACGCCAAGGGATTGGGGGAGTTCCTCGGCCTGCCCCGGCAGAGTTCCTGGGGCTACGGCACCGTGCCCAACGTCGATCAGTGGGACAACGAAATCGCCGTGGTGCGCTTCACGCCGCAGGGGCCGGAATTCCGAACGTTGTACGATCCGCCCGGGCGGCGGTTGCTGGCGGACATGGACCTGCACTGGGAGGGGCGCAAGCTGGCCTTCGCCATGCCGGACGACCAGCTCAGTTGGCAGGTCTGGGAACTGGACACCCGCAGCGGCCGGGTGCGGCAGTTGACCCCGTCGATCGACCGGGACATCCACAACTACGACCCCTGCTACCTCCCCAACGACCGGCTCGTGTTCATCTCGACCGCCCCGCTGCAGGGCGTGCCATGCAACGCCAGCGTGATCGTCGGCATGATGTACCAGATGGAGGCCGACGGCTCGGGGATCCGGCAGGTGTGCTTCGAGCAGGACCACGATTACACGCCCAGCGTGCTCAACGACGGCCGCGTGCTCTATTTGCGGTGGGACTACACGGACACCCCGCACGTGTGGAACCGGCTGTTGATGACGATGAATCCCGACGGCACCGGCCAGCAGGAGTTCTACGGAAGCAACGGCTACTGGCCCAACGCCATCTTCTTCGCCCGCGCCGTTCCCGGCCATCCCACCATGGTCGCCGCCATCGTGACCGGCCATCACGAAGGCCGGGTGGGCGAGCTGGTGCTCATCGATCCCGCCCGCGGACGGCGCGAGGCCGCGGGCATCGTCCAGCGCATCCCGGGTCGCGGCCGGCCGGTCATTCCCACCATCGAGGACAAGCCCACCGAGCACAGTTGGCCCAAGTTCCTGCATCCTTGGCCGCTGGATGAGCATTACCTGATCGTCTCGGCCAAGCCCTCCCAGGATGATCTCTGGGGGATCTACCTGGTGGACACCTTCGACAACATGGTGCTCCTCTGCGAGCAGGAGGAGTTCGGCCTCTTCGAACCCATCCCCTTCCGGCCCCGGCCGCGCCCGCCGGTGATCCCGGACCAAGTGCAGCCGGATCGCAACGACGCCATCGTCTATCTACAGGACGTGTACCGCGGGCCGGGGTTGGATCGCGTGCCGCGCGGGACGATCAAGCAGCTCCGCGTGTTCACCTACCACTTCGGGTTCCAGCATCTGGCGGGGATCGATCACCGGGTGGGAACCGACGGGCCGTGGGAGGTGAAACGGGTGTTGGGGACGGTGCCGGTCCAGCCGGACGGGTCGGCCCTGTTCCGCGTGCCGGCCAAGACGCCGTTGAGCTTCCAGCCCTTGGACGCGAACGGCCAGGCGGTGGCGTTGATGCGCAGTTGGATGACCGCCCAGCCGGGGGAGTTCGTTTCCTGCGTCGGCTGCCATGAGCACCGCAGTTCGGCCGGCCTCGCCAAGAACGCCATGGCCCTCGCCGAACCCCCCGCCGCCATCGAGCCGTGGCACGGGCCGCCCCGGGGGTTCAGCTTCGCCCGCGAAGTCCAGCCGGTGCTGGACCGGTACTGCGTCGGCTGCCACGACGGCCGCCCGGGACCCGCCGGCCGCGAAATGCCCGATCTGCGCGCCGACCAAGGACGGTTCGTCGTCTATCGCCACGGCGACCCGGACCTGCGGGTCGTGGAGGCGGCGTCCAAGCAGGAGTTGATCGGCAAGTACGCCGGCGTGTTCGAGCCCTCCTACATCGCGTTGCGGAAGTTCGTCCGGGTGGGCGGACTGGAAAGCGACCTCCATCCGCTGCCGCCGGGCGAGTTCCATGCGGACACCTCCGAGCTGGTGCAGATGCTCCGCAAGGGGCACCACAACGTGCGGCTCGACGCGGAGGCTTGGGACCGGTTGATCACTTGGATCGACCTCAATGCCCCCTGCCAGGGTTCTTGGAGCGAGACCCACCGCATCCCCGGCAAGCGCCAACCCGAACGCCGCTTCCTCCTGCGCCTCCTGTATGGCGGGGTCCCGGAGAATTGCGAGATCCTGCCCGAGCCGAAACGCGAGCCCATCCAACCCGTCATCCCGCCGCCGGAAAAACCGCGTTTGGCCTCCGCCCCGGCCTGTGACGGCTGGCCGTTCGACGCCCTCGAAGCCGCCCGCCGCCAGGCCGCCACCGGGCCCACCACCCTCCGGCTGGACCTGGGCGAAGGCGTCGCCATGGAACTGGTCCGCATCCCTGCCGGCCGTTTCGTCATGGGCGACCGCAACGGAGCCCCGGACGAATGGCCGCTGCGGGTGGTCGAGATTCGCCGGCCGTTCTGGATGGGCCGCTTCGAGGTCACCAACGAGCAGTTCGGCCGTTACGACCCGGCCCACGACAGCCGCTTCGAGCACCGCAGTTCCTGGATCTTCGACGAAAGCTACCTCGGCTGGCCGCTGAACCGGCCGCGCCAGCCGGTCGTGCGCGTTTCCTGGGAGGAAGCCATGGGCTTCTGCCGCTGGCTCTCGGCACGGACCGGCCTGCAGGTCACCCTTCCCACCGAGGAACAATGGGAATACGCCTGCCGGGCGGGCACCGCCACGCCGCTGTTCTATGGCGAGGTCGAGGACGACTTCAGCCCTTGGGCCAATCTCGCCGATGCCAACCTCCGCCGGCTGGCCACTGAAGGTTGGCGGCCCAAGGCGCCGGACCTGGTTCCCCGCATCGACGGCGTGGACGACGGCGCGCTGGTCACCGCCGAGGTCGGCAGCTACGCCCCGAACCCGTGGGGCTTGCACGACATGCACGGCAACGCGGCGGAATGGACGCGCACCATCGACCCCGCGGACCCGGAGCGGCGGATCGTGCGGGGCGGTTCCTGGCGCGACCGTCCTCACCGCGCGCGTTCGGCCTTCCGGCTGAGCTACCCGGCTTGGCGCAAGGTGTTCAACGTCGGCTTCCGGGTGGTGGTGGAAGAACCGGAAACCCCGGCCCTCGCCGGCAACCCGCCCGCCCGTTGAGCAGATGGGGTCGGTTTCCGGCTGACTTGCGAACTGGCCGCTGCGATGCGCCCGGCTTACCCTCCGGCCTGTCACGTGAACGCGGGAGCGCCACCCGGCCGGACGGCCGTCCCAATCCGTTCCTCGACATCCTCCGCGACCCCGCCACCCTCGACTGGCAGCCGGTCATGAAAATCGAACACTACCGCCTCCGCACCGGCTCCTCCCGCCGGCCCGCCACCCTCCGCGTCGAGGAGCTCCCGCCCTACCAGGCCGGCCCCGAGCACAACCCCGCCGACTCATGAGAAAAGCCCGCGAACTCCAGCGCCTCCTCCTCGGCCTCATCCCCCGCCGCGTGATCTGGGGGCCCGTCCCGCGGAAGCACCGCGACTTCCGCGTGTACCTCACCTATGCGCACGTCTTCCCCACCTGGGTCTACGCCGCCGAGTACTGCGAAACCGGCGTCGAGCACTTCCTCCGGGCCGACGACTGGCGGCAGGAGGCCGATGGCTCGGTCCTTTTGTTGGTCCAAGGGAAGCCGGCGTGGATCATCGAGGACTGGCGGAAGTACCGCGCCCGGACCCGGGAGCAGATGGACCATGCATGGGAAGGACTGCTCGAAATGCTCCGCATCCGGACCCCCGACGATTGGGAACCCTACTTCGCCCGCTGCCGGGAATACGTCGTGGGCGCCTTCTCCCGTCCCTGGACTCCGGAGCTCCCCGCAGACTTCTTCGGGGATGACCCCGCCGGGTGAACGATTCTTTCTCGCCCCCGCGCGCCCGTTCCTCTCCCGCTCTCGACGTTTCCCCGGCCGTGGACTACAACAGCACCCGCACATGCCGGAGTCACGAGCCATGCGGATGCCTTCGCCTCGACGTCAACCCGCCGGCCCCGGGGCCGGCCCATCCTGAAGTCGGATCGCTTCGCCGATGAAATCACCCCGACCCACACCCCTTTGCTTCGCCCGTCTCCGGCTGGAGAATTGGAAGAACTTCGCCGCGGCTGACGTGGCCCTGGCCCCCCGCGTCTTCCTCGTCGGCCCCAATGCCTCCGGCAAATCCAACTTCCTCGACGCCTTTCGCTTCCTCCGTGACATCGCCTCCTCCGGCGGCGGCCTGCAGGAAGCCGTTCGTCGCCGGGGCGGCCTGCGTGCCATCCGCAGCCTGGCGGCCCGCCGGAACTCCGACGTCACCATTGAGGCCGTCGTGGCCGATCCCGAGGGCCAACCCACTTGGCAATACGAACTGACCTTCAACCTCGGCCCCCGCGACCTGCCAATGATCCGCCGCGAATGCGTCCGCCGCGGCAACCGCACCTTCGTGGACCGCCCCAACCGGGACGACCACGAGGACCCCGAGCGCCTCACCCAGACCCACCTCGAACAGGTCACCGCCAACCGCGACTTCCGCGAGCTGGGCCTGTTCTTCGCCTCCGTCCGGTACCTCCACGTGGTCCCCCAACTCGTCCGGGAGCCCGACCGCTCCGTCGGCCGCAGCCAGGATCCCTATGGCGGCGACTTCCTCGAACAAATCGCCCGTACCCCCGAAAAGACCCGCCAAGCCCGTCTCCGCCGCATCGCCAAGGCCTTGGCGGTGGCCCTCCCCCAACTCGCTGAAATCGAGCTTTGGCGGGACAAACGCGGCATCCCCCACCTCCGGGGCCGCTACCAACACTGGCGACCCCGCGGCGCTTGGCTCACCGAGGAGCAGTTCTCCGACGGCACCCTCCGCCTCATGGGCCTTCTGTGGGTTGCCATGGACGGCCAAGGGCCCCTCCTGCTCGAAGAGCCCGAGCTTTCCCTCCACCCCGCCGTCGTCCGCCATCTCCCCCAGATGTTCGCCCGCCTCCACCGCGCCACCGCTCGCCAGGTCATTCTCAGCTCCCACTCACCGGAACTCCTCCACGACGACGGCATTGGCCTGGACGAAGTGCTCCTGCTGCTGCCTGGCCCGGAGGGAACCGCCGTCCGCCCCGCCGGGGACTTTGCCGAGATCCGCCAACTCCTCGAACAGGGTCTTCCGCTCGCCGAGGCCGTGCTTCCGCTGACCCGCCCGGAACACGCCGAACAACTCTCCCTCTTCGGAGATGTCTGATCCGCTCCCCCTCCACGCCGCCGTCGAGGGAATCACCGACGAAGCCGTTCTCCGCCGGCTGCTCGCCCACTTGGGCGGCAACCTCACCGCCGTCCACTGCCAAAACGGCAAACCCGCCTTGCTCCGACGCCTCCCCCACTACAACCAAGCGGCCCGCCACGCGCCATGGATCGTCCTCCTGGACCTCGATCGCGACGCCGACTGCGCCCCGGCGTTCCTTGAGGCCCGCCTCCCCAGCCCTGCGCCGCTCATGTGCCTCCGGATCGCCGTCCGCGCCGTTGAAGCTTGGCTGCTCGCGGACGCTCTCCCGCTTGCCTCCTTCCTCAGCGTATCACCTAGCCGCATCCCGTCTGACCCCGACGCGTTGGAGGATCCCAAACGCGTCATGGTGGACCTGGCCCGGGCCTCGCGTCGGAGGCCCATTCGGCAGGACATGGTCCCCCGACCGACCAGCGGCCGCCCCGTCGGTCCCGCCTATGCCTCCCGGCTCATCGAGTTCACCCGCCAACATTGGCGTCCCGATCAGGCCGCCCGCAGGTCGGAGAGCCTTCGCCGGGCGATCAGCGCTTTGACCCGTCTCCTCCAAGCCAACCCCGAAGGCCGTCGTACCTGAATCCTCCGCCCCCAAACGGCTGATCGAGGTCGATCTCCCCATCGCCCGCACCGATCCGCTGTGAAGAACCCGGCTGCGGCGTGGAGGCGCCCCCGCTGCGTTCCCTGCGGCTGTCCAAGAAAAGGGTCTCCGAATGGACATGCGCCTGATCCCCCGATCGGACAGCCGCGGAGCGGAAACGCCTCCTGACAGCGGAACCGCCTCGTGACCTCGGCGGCTACCGG
This sequence comes from Verrucomicrobiota bacterium, assembly GCA_003695015.1. GTDB lineage: Bacteria > Verrucomicrobiota > Verrucomicrobiia > Limisphaerales > J093 > J093. The sequence continues at coordinate 9,489 of RFJD01000340.1, forward strand.
TCGCGGAGCAGGCGCGGTTGGCCGGAAACCGGGTGGCGGGGGCCGAAGCGAGCGTCGATGCGGGCCCGCAACTCCCGGAGTCGTTGCGTGAAAATGGCCGGGGTCACCGGCTCGTTGTCCTCCGCCCGCACCTGCCGGTCCTGCTCCAAGTGAAACGCGGGGGCGCGATTGTGGCGGACGGTGTTGCCGACCGGATCGTGCCGCTTGCGGCCGAGCATGATCCACGGCCGGCCCTCGCGCCCGGCGGTGGCCGCAGCCACGACATTGCTTTCGATCAGGCAGCCCTGCGCATCGCCCAAGGTGATGCCGTGGTAAGCGTTCACCCGGACCACGTTGCCGCGGACCACGAAATCCACCAGCGGTCCGTCGAAGAAACCGATCCCCTGAAGCGAGTTGGGCCAGGGCAGGCCGGCGGTTTCGCGCTCGAGGATGAGGTTGTCCTCGACCCGGAGCCGCCGCAGCGTGCCGCGGCCGACGTTGAACAGAAAGGCCTGAATGCCGTCGTCGTGGTTGGGGTCGCCGTCGCGGGCGCTGAGGAAAACGTTCTTGATCACGTTGAGCCGCGCGACCTGGTCGTCCCGGGTCAGGCGGAGGCCGTCGGCGGAGAAGTTCTCGATGATGTTGCCCTCGGCGAGGCAGCCGGGGGCGCAAAGCGCGATGCCGAACCGGGTGTTGAGGACGTGGTTGTTGCGGGCAACGTGATCCCGGCCATGCCGGCCCAGCCAGATGCCGCTGGCCGCTCCCATCCAATCGGCCGGCTGCCAGCCCGAGCTGTCCGGCGCGGTGAAGATGAAGCAGTCCTCGACGACCAGCTCGCGGTCGGCTTCGCCGCCGTGTTCCCCCAGACTCACGAGGTGGCGGGGCACGCGCTCGAGCTTCGCCGGGGCCAGCGAAGGCGAGACGGCCAAGCCCCGAAGGATCCACCGGGCGCCGCGGCGGATCTCGATCCAGCCGAGCTGCGGCTTCTCTCCGGGCGCGGCGGCGATGGTGACCGGGCGCGGGTTGTAGCCGGTGTCGATGCGCAGCACGCCGTGCCAGCCGGAGTGCAGCAGCAGCGTGTCGCCCGGTCCGCACGGGGCATCCGGGTTGCGGCAACGGCCGTCGGCGTCGAACCAGCGGATCAGGTTGCGGGCGACGACCTCCTCGAGGGCGCCCCACGGATGTGCAGCCGAGCCGTCGCCCTCAAGGCCGCCACGGGCGGGGTCGCAGTGGAAGGTGGTGGCGCGAAGACGGGCGCTCCCACCGGCCAGCAGCGAGGCAAAGGCCGCAGCCAGGGCGAGGGAACGGGCGAGTACCGGCGGCATGGCGCGTGGCGTCCCGGGATGGGAGGGCTTGGGGGCCGTCAGGATTCGCCGGCGGGTTTGGTTTTGCGGTACCAATGGCCGTCCGGGTCCTGGAGCCAGAGACCGGGCGCCGAGCGTTTGCGGATCTGGGCGGCCCGGGCTTTCTGAACCTCCTCGACGGACACGCCGGCGCGTTTGGCCAGGTACTCGTAAACGAACTTGCGGTCGGCGTTTTCCTGTTTCACCAGAGCCGCCTCCTTGTCGGTGAGTTTCACGCGGGCTTGGAGGTAGCCCTTGTTGTTCTCGCCAACCTTGCCCGCCTTCTTGAGCTGCTCAATGGCCTTGAGGTTGGCCTTCATGCGCCGTTGGACCTCCGCAAGCGCCGGCGGGAGGTCGGCGGTCCGGCCGGTCAGGACGGTCAACAACCCGGCCGCCAGCGGCAGCCGGCCGAGGAAAGCGCGACGGGTGGTCATCGTCATGCGGAACGGGGTGGAACGGGTCATGGGCTGGAGGGGGGTTCGGTGTCGAGTTCCATGGTGTCGGCGGCGGCGTCCAGATCGCCGAAGAAGCTGTCCAGCTCCTTCATGACGCGCAGGTTGACGTCCATGGTGATCTGGATGGGCTCGACGCGGATGGGTTCGGTCTTGACCCGGATGCAACCGGGCAGCGCCGCCGCCAGCAGCAGGAGGCAAAGGGCCTGTTTCACGCGTGCCATGTGCTGAAAGGTTGGATCGCCCGACGCCCGGTCGCATTCATTCATTCAACCGGGCCTCGGGGCATGCCGCCCGGCATTGTCGTTCAAAACCACCTGCCGGCAACCCGGAAACCGGTCCGCTCACTCGAACGAAAACTCGAAATCCCGCCGGCCGAAGAGCCGCAACAGCTCCTCGAGGTCGCCGTGCACGTTGAGCCGGAAATCGACCGGCACGATCGCCTCGGGCGTCTCGGACACTCCCCGGAGTCGGAGCTGGAGCAGCAGGCCGCTTTGGCGGGTGTCGTTGACCACCGCTTCAAGAGA
>RFJD01000341.1 GCA_003695015.1 Verrucomicrobiota bacterium
GCCTCGTACCAAGCCACCGCCGCCTCGTAGAGATGGCCCGCGCAGTACAGCTCGTGGCCGTCCTTGATGTTCGACCAGCGCTCCGGGCCGCCCGGCGGCTGGTAGTCCGGCCCGCAGAGCGTCCGGGCGGTGTAGAGGTAGCCGTCCGGCTCCTGCGCGGCGGCGATCTTGGCGATCACCCCTTCGACGTACGCCTCGAGCTTCGGATCCGGATGCTGCGCCAGCGCATAGGCCGCCCCCTCGATGATCTTGTAAACGTCCGAGTCGTTGAAGTAGATGCCTTGGAAACCGCCCTCCTCCAAGCCGCCGGCCCGGGCGAAGTTGGCGATCCGACCCGTCTTTTCGCATTGCTCGAAGGCGTAGGGGATCGTGACCAGCCGGTTGGTCTCCAAGCGCGGTTTCCAGAACGTGTCCTGAACCCGGAAGTCGGTGAAAGGCACGGCCCGAATCGGATAATCCCGGCTGGCGGCCGCCAGGGAAAGTCCGGCCAGCCATGGCGTCAGGATTCGGCCCGTCCGCCGGATGAAAGCGAGCGTTTTCATGGAATCGACGGTCCGTGCCTACCGGCTTGGGCGGCGGCGGGCAAGACCGTTTTCGCCCCGCGCCGCCGAGGGGAGCCGGCGCATTGGTCGGAACCCGTTCGTGATCAACGAAATGCGCCTTCGCGGTCGTGGCGTCGGTTCCGGCAAACGGCACTCCTTGGGTGGGCGGCGGGGGAACGGAACGCGCGGGGGCGAGGACACGATGGATTTGGCGCTGGAACTGGAACTGGATTTGGAATAATTCCAAGTCTTGACAAAGGCGGTGACTGGACGAGAATTGCCTCCGGCATGGCAAAAAAAGTGCCCATCGATTTCGTGGACGAGCGCCTCAACCAAGGGCTCGCCAAAACCGGCCTGCGGTTCACCGCCCAGCGGCGCCACATCTACAACACCCTCCTCCAGAAACGGGACCACCCCAGCGCCGAGGAGGTCTTCATGCGTGCCAAGGCCGAAATGCCCGAGCTGTCGATGGCCACCGTCTACAACACCCTCGACACCTTGGTGAAATGCGGCCTCATCCGCCAGGTCACCCACGACCGCGGTCCCACCCGCTATTGCTCGAATCTCCAGAAACACCACCATTTCTACTGCAACGAGTGCAACGGGGTCTTCGACATCGACGTGGACCCCGAGACCGGCGAACCGGAGTTTCACATGCCGCCCGGATTCACCATCAGCCACTGGGAAATCCTGTTCCGGGGCGTCTGCCCGGAGTGCAACGCCAAGAAGAACGGCGCCGGTTCGTCCCGGTCCTGACTCACCCCACCCACCATGAGCGAGAACCTCAAAGCCATCGACGAGCTGGTCGGCTCGGAATACAAGTACGGCTTCGTCAGCAACATCGAGTCGGACACCCTGCCGCCGGGGCTCAACGAAGACGTCATCCGGGAGATCTCCCGGCGGAAGGAAGAGCCCGAGTGGCTGCTCGAATGGCGGCTCAAGGCCTACCGCCACTGGCTGACGATGCAGGAGCCCCACTGGCCGCACGTGCATTATCCGGCCATCGACTATCAGGCCATCAGCTACTTCGCCGCCCCCAAGAAACGGCCGAAGCTCAACAGCCTGGATGAGGTCGATCCCGAGCTCCGGGCCACCTTCGAGAAACTGGGCATCCCCCTCGAGGAGCAAAAACGGCTTGCCGGCGTGGCCGTGGACGCGGTCATGGACAGCGTCTCGGTGGCCACCACGTTCCAGAAGGACCTCGAGAAGCACGGCATCATTTTCTGCTCCTTCAGCGAGGCGGTGAAGAACCACCCCGACTTGGTGCGCAAGTACCTCGGCACGGTGGTCCCCTACACCGACAACTTCTTCGCGGCGCTCAACTCGGCGGTCTTCAGCGACGGTTCCTTTTGCTACATCCCCAAGGGCGTCCGCTGCCCCATGGAGCTGTCCACCTACTTCCGGATCAACGCCGCCAACACCGGGCAGTTCGAGCGCACGTTGATCGTGGCCGAGGAAGGCAGCTACGTCAGCTACTTGGAGGGCTGCACCGCCCCCATGCGGGACGAAAACCAGCTCCACGCCGCGGTGGTCGAGCTGTTGGCCCTCGACCATGCCGAGATCAAGTACTCGACCGTCCAAAACTGGTACCCGGGCGACAAGGAGGGGCGCGGCGGCATCTACAACTTCGTGACCAAGCGCGGTCTCTGCAAAGGGCGGCGATCCAAGATCTCCTGGACGCAGGTCGAGACCGGCTCCGCCATCACGTGGAAGTACCCGGGCTGCGTGCTGCTGGGGGACGACTCGATCGGCGAGTTCTACTCGGTGGCCCTGACCAACAACCGCCAGCAGGCCGACACCGGCACCAAGATGATCCATCTGGGCCGCAACACCCGCAGCACCATCATCTCGAAGGGCATTTCGGCCGGCCGCGGCCAGAACAGCTACCGCGGCCTGGTGCGGATCGGGCCCAATGCGGTCAACGCCCGCAACTTCTCGCAGTGCGACTCGCTGTTGATCGGCGACCAGTGCGGGGCCCACACCTTCCCGTACATCGAGTGCGCCAACCCGACCGCCCAGATCGAACACGAGGCCACCACCTCGAAGATCGGCGAGGACCAGATTTTCTACTGCAACCAGCGGGGCATCGACACCCAAGACGCCGTGAACATGATCGTCAACGGCTTCTGCAAGGAGGTCTTCAAGGAGCTGCCGATGGAGTTCGCCGTCGAAGCCCAGAAGCTCCTGGGCATCAGTCTGGAAGGCAGCGTCGGTTGATCCCCCGTCCCATTCGCAAACCCTTTTGAACCAGAGATCCATGAGTCAGTCCCCCACCCCCATCCTGAAGATCGAGAACCTGCGGGCCGGCGTCGAAGGCCGGGAAATCCTGCGCGGCATCAACCTGACCATTTTCCCGGGCGAGGTGCATGCCATCATGGGCCCCAATGGCAGCGGCAAGAGCACGCTGGCCTCCGTGCTGGCGGGCCGCGAGGGCTACGAAATCCTCGAGGGCCGGGTCGAGTTCCTGGGCCGCGACCTGCTGGACATGCCGCCGGAAGAGCGCGCGCGCGAGGGCCTGTTCCTGGCCTTCCAGTACCCGGTCGAGATTCCCGGGGTCAACAGCA
>RFJD01000342.1 GCA_003695015.1 Verrucomicrobiota bacterium
CAGACGGGCATTTCGCGCGGCAAGGCGCTGGCGTTGCTGGGGGTGTTTGCGTTGATGGCGCCGGCCGGGTTGGCGCTGGGCGCCCACACGCCGCTGGCGGAGCACAGCCGGGAACTGACGGCGCTGGTGGTGGGGATTTTCATGCACGTGGCCACCACGGTGTTGTTCGAGACGACCGATTCGCACGCGTTCAACCGCGGGAAGCTGGTGGCGATCGTGTGCGGCCTGACCGCCGGGTTGCTGACCTTGGCGGTGCATTGAGGTCGGACGGAGGATGGCGATGGCGAATCCCGGGCACAGCGGCCGGCCGACGCGCTCGATGAGCGAGCTGGCGGAGCGGCTGCGGCGGGAATCGCGGCGGTTGACGGGGCCGCGGCAGGCCATTCTGGAGGTGTTGCGCCAACACCGCCGGCCGTTGAGCAACAAGGAAATCCTCGAACTGCTGCCGGGGGATTGTGACCTGGCGACGGTGTATCGGGCGATGCATCTGCTCCGGCGGCTGGGGCTGGTGCAGCGGTATGACTTGGGAGACGGGGTGGCGCGGCACGAGTTGCTTGCCCCGGACGACGACGGGCATCACCACCACTTGGTCTGCCGGCGATGCGCGCGGGTGGTCGAGCTGGAGGATTGCGGTCTGGCGGCGTTCGAGGAATCGCTGGTGGCCCGGAGCGGCTTCACGCAAGTGACCCACCGGCTCGAGTTCTTCGGCGTGTGCCCGGATTGCCAGCGGGCCGGCTGAAGCGGGCGGGATTTCAGCGACCCCCGGCCGCAGGCGCGGGTTGGAGGTGGCCGTCCGGGGTGAGGATGCCTTCCGACAGGCCGGCCGGGACGGTGACGGTTTGTTCCCGGCCGCCGGGCCAGCGGATCTGAAGGCGGGCGACCTTGCCGGGCGCGGTGAGGACGAGGGTCGCGGCGTTTTGGGAGGCGTAGCCCTCGCCGGCGCGCACCTCCCGGGCCGGGCCGGGTTGGCCGGAGTCGTCGAAAGGCCGGACCCAGGCGCCGATTCCGCCGGGGTTGTCGGAGCCGGCCTCCAGCCGGAGGCGGAAGCCCGGTCGGGCGTGTCGGTTGAGAAACAGCCGGGTTTCGGCGCCGTTTTGTCCGACCGCCAGATCGACCCGGCCGTCGTGGTTCCAATCGGCCGTCGCCGCGGCCCGTTGTTCGCCATAGATCGTCAGGCCGCTGACCTGCCCGGGCACGGGCTGCCAACCGCCGCGGCCGTCGCCCCGGAGCAACAGCCCCCGCCCGGCGTCGTCCCGCGGCGTTTCGGGCTGGCTGGCGAAGAAGTTCTGCGCGAGGAACAGGTCCTCGGCGCCGTCGCCGTCGAAGTCCGCGCTCACGAGCCCGAAGACGGGGGCGAACTGGGCTTGGACGGGCAGCGGCCGGGCCTCGAACCGGTTCCCGCGGTTCAGGAAAACGGTGTGGTCCAGCCAGGCGGCTTCGAGGATCCGGGCCGGTCCCGCGGCATCGGCGAGGATTTGCGGGAGGGTGGCGGTGCTGAAGCTCCGGTGCGTGGGGAACAGGCCCCGCAGATAGGGCAGGCTGGCGGCGAGGACATCGAGTTGGCGGAGCGGGACGTAGTCGCCCAAAGAGGGCTCATACCAAGCCTCGATGAGATCGACGACGCCCTGGCCGCCGAGGTCGCCGTAATAGAGCCGGAGCGGCCGGTGGCGGAGTTGCTGGTAGCGGGAATTGCGTCCCCAGTTGCCGGCGACCAGATCCATGCGGCCGTCGCCATCGAAATCCCCGGCCGTCACGCTGGTCCACCAACCGGTCCAGGCGCTCAGCAGCGGGCCCGGGGGATTGACGACGCCTTCAGCGGAGACGGGCGGATCCCATGGCGCCAAGCGCCCGCCCTCGTTGCGGAACAGGCGGATGGGACCCCACTCACAAGCCAAGGCCAGTTCCGGCAGGCCGTCGCCGGTCAAATCGGTGAACACCGCGCCGCTGACCAGGCCCGCCTTCGCGAGCAACGTGCCGGCCTGCGGGTCCTCGACGAACTGCCCCGCCCGCCCCTGCTGCCGAAAAATCCGGGAGGGGGCGGGCTCCGGGTAGCGTCCGGGCAGGACACGCCCGCCCAAGAACAGGTCCAGATCGCCGTCGCCCTCGAGGTCGGCCACGGCCATGGGGCCGACAGCTTCCGGGCCGGCCGGCAGCCACGCTTTGGGCGGGCCCGGCCAGGGCGAAACTGCTTGAACCGCCGCTTCCGCAGCAGCTTCCGGGGCGTCCTCGTAACGGGACCCGGCCACCAGGAGCGACCCCCGCCCGTCCGGGCGGGGCAGAACCAGGGCCGCCACTTGATCACGACCGGCGATCCACTCGCCGGGCGCCCGGCCGAAACCCTCGACGCCCGCCGGTCCGGCGTTGGTGTAAACGGCCAGCGCGCCGCCGCGTCCGCTGGTGATCACGAGATCCTCCCAACCGTCGCCATCGAGATCGCCCCATGCCAGGGCGGGTCCGGGTTGGCTGAGTCGCCGGGGCAACAGCGGTTGGCGGGAGAAATCGTCGAACAACTCTTCGTGGTGCCGGTGGCCGAGCGAGGCGGTGAGATCGGCGAACCAGGTTTCCTTCGAGGGGGCCTGGGCCGGTGGCGGGCCGGGTTCGGCGGCGGCGCGGGCTTGGTCGATTTCGCAAAGGCTGTTGGCCGGGAGGCCGGCGAGGCGGGTGAGGGTGCCGTCGGGCCAGAAGACTTCGACCTCGAGTCGGTTGGTTTCGGCCCCGGCGGCGAAGCAGAGGGCGGGGTCGTCGCCGGCCAGGTAGCGACCGCCGGCGATGACCTCGGCGGTTTGGAGGGGCAGGCCCGGCGCCCGGACCCGCACCCTGGCGCCGACGGCGGCGGTGTTGGGCGGCCGGCCGCGGAGCCGGATGGCCAGACGCGGGGCGGCGGTTTCGTTCCGCAGGAGCAGGGGCGGGGCATTGAGGTTGTTGATGACCACATCGAGGTCGCCGTCGTTGTCGAGGTCCCCCAAGGCCATGGCCTGGGAGACACCCTTCCAGTCGAAGCCCCAAGTGGGGGAGACCTCCTCGAAGGTCAGGTCGCCGCGGTTCCGAAAGGCGAGGTTGGCGGTGGCCAGCCGGGGAAAGGCGCGGCGGGCGCGGAAGAGTTCGGCGGCGGTGGGACGGCCGGTGGCCCGGAGGCGGCGGAGGTACTCGGCGACGTCCTTGTCGCGGGCGGCTCGTTCCATGCCGTTGGCGACGAGGAGATCGGGCCAGCCGTCGAGGTCCACGTCCACGAACGCGCAGGACCAGGCCCATTCGGCGGCTTCGAGGCCGGCCAGCGGGGCGATGTCGGCCCAAGTGTTGTCGCCGCGGTTGAGCTGGAGGGTGTCGCGGCCGAACTGCGGCTGGTCGTCGTAAACCCCGGGCACGGCGGGCGTGGGATTCGGATCGTCCATGTAACGCATCCGCTGGCGGTGATCGCGGCTCATCATGTCGAGCGTGAAAAAGTCCAGCCAGCCGTCGCGGTTGAAGTCGGCGAAATCCACGGCCATCGAGAAGAGCGAGAACTTGCGGATGGCGAGGGGCGGGGCGAGGCGGAAGGAGCCGTCGCCCTGGTTCAGCCAGAGCCGGTCGGGGGTTTCGAAGTCGTTGCAGACGTAGAGGTCGGGATGGCCGTCGCCGTTGACATCGCGGAAGGTGGCGGTCAGGCCCCAGTCGAAAGGCGGTTGTTCCAGCGGGCGGCCGCCGGGGTCGAGGAAGGCCCCGCCGGTGAACGGGACCCAGCGGAAGGAACGGCCTTCGCGGTTGAGGTAGAGGACGTCGGCCTCGCCGTTTTCGTGGAGGCGCCCTTCGGCATCGAGGCGGAAGCGATTGGTCAGGGCGGGCGAGGTGAGGGGCTGGCCGTTGATGGTCTCGATGACCATGCGGTCGCCGATGCGTTTGAAGGTGGCCCGGGCATCGGGCATGTCCATGAGGGCCTGCGTGCGGTAGTTGCAGATGTAAACGTCCAGCCAGCCGTCGCCGTTGATGTCCGCGAGGGCGAGGGTCATGGCGCCCCGGCCGGGGTTGAGGACCGCGTTGGCGGCGCGGAACCGGCCATGGCC
>RFJD01000343.1 GCA_003695015.1 Verrucomicrobiota bacterium
CCGTGCCGGCGCAACACCCCCTGCCACGCCCGCCAGTGCAGGGGCATGGTGTCGGCCAGCGTGCCGTCGAAGTCGAAGACCAACGCCCGGAAACCGTCGCGCCGGGCGTCGCCCTCGGTGAACAAGAGGCTGGCAGCGTCCGGGCTTGGGCGGCTGTCCTCGGGGTGAATGGGATTCATTCGGCCAGTTCGGCCAGACGCCGCCGCACGTCCGCCTCGAGCAGCGGCTCGATCAAGGGGTCCAGGTCCCCATCCAGCACCTCGGGCAGATTGTGGAGGCTCAGGTCGATGCGGTGATCGGTGACGCGGTTTTGGGGGAAGTTGTAGGTGCGGATCTTTTCGTTGCGCTCGCCGGTGCCGACCTGCGCCCGGCGTTCGGCGGCCAAGGCGGCGGCCTCCTCGGCCATCCGGCGGTCCAGCAGGCGCGAGCGCAACACCCGCAGGGCCTTGGCCTTGTTCTTGATCTGGGAGCGTTCGTCGGCGCAACGGACGATCAGGCCCGTCGGTTTGTGGAGGATCTGGACCGCCGAGTCGGTGGTGTTGACCCCCTGGCCGCCGGGACCGGAGGCGCGGCAGACGGTGATTTCCAAATCCTCCGGCTTGATCTCGACGTCCACCTCTTCGGCCTCCGGCAACACCGCCACCGTGGCCGTGCTGGTGTGGATGCGGCCCTGGGCCTCGGTGGCCGGAACCCGTTGGACCCGGTGCACCCCGCTCTCGAAGCGCAGCCGCTTGTAGGCGTCCGGTCCCGAAACGCTGAAGATGACCTCCTTGAAGCCGCCGAGGTCCGAGGGGTTGGTTTCGAGGGTCTCGACCTTCCAGCCGCGTTTCTCGGCGTAGCGGGTGAGCATCCGGTAGAGGTCGGCGGCGAACAGGGCCGATTCCGCCCCGCCGGCGCCGGCGCGGATTTCGATGATGGTGTTGCGGCCCTCGGCCGGATCGGGCGGCAACAAACCCTCCCGCACCTTCAGCTCCAGCGCGGGCAGCTCGGCTTCGAGCCGTTCGATCTCCTCCCGCAGCATGGCCGCCAGCTCCGGATCCGACTCCTCCCGAAGGGAGGCGCGGTTGGCCTCCAGCTCCCGGCGTTTCCGCTCATAGGCTTCGCCCCAGGCCAGGCATTCCTTGAGCCGGGAGAACTGGCGCGACAGCTCGGCCGCCCGGGCCGGCTGCGCAAAGACGTCCGGATCGCTCAACGCCTTTTCGACCTCGGCGAACCGGCGTCGCAACCGTTCCACATGGGACGTCAGGTCCATGCCGGAAAACACGACGCCCGCCGGGGGGCGGTCCCACACGGGCGGGCGTGGCGGGCGGCGGGGCTAGCGGCGCTTCTTGCGCTTGCTGGCGCGCTCGGCGAGTGCGGCCTGGGCCGCGGCGGTCTTGGCCAGGCGCTGCTGGAACTTGTCCACCCGCCCGGCGGTGTCCACGAACTTCTGCTGGCCGGTGTAGAACGGGTGGCACTGGTTGCAGATGCCCAGAACGATGGTGGGGCGCGTCGAACGGGTCTTGAAGGTGTTCCCGCAAGCGCACCGGACTTCGGCCTCCACGTATTTCGGATGAATCCCAGCCTTCATAAAAAGGACCGCAGACACTACCACCGGCCTCCGGGCTGACAAGCTCATTTTTTCCGCCCACCCCGCGGCCGCCGGCCGCCGGCCGGCCGCTCCGCCTCGAGCACCGCCTCCACCAGGCCGTCCGCCGTGTGCCGGACCGCCTCGACGTCCGGCTCGATGCCCAACTCCCGCAACGCCGCGCTGGTCTGGGGCCCGATGCTCGCGCAACGCAGCCCGGGAAACCGCCGCCGCAACGCCGGCAGGTCGAATCGTTCATGGAAATGCACCACGCTCGACCCGCTGGCGAACGTCACCCAATCGGCCCCCTGCTCCCGCAGGTTCGCCTCCACCGCCGGGTCCAGCTCGGTCTCCGCCACCGTCCGGTAGCAGGGGATGTCGTCCACGATGGCGCCCTTGTCTTCGAGGATCTGCGGCAGCTCCGGCGTGGCCACCTCGGCCCGCAACAACAGGATGCGCAGGTTCTCGAGGCTCTGGTGCTCCTCGATCGCCTTCGCCACCGCCTTGCCCTCGAATTTCGCCGGCATCGCGTCCACCCCCACGTGGAACTCCCGCAACCGGGCGGCGGTGGCCGGCCCCACGGCGGCCACCCGCACCCCGCCCAGGTGCCGCATGTCCTCGTAGGTCTTGAAAAAGTGCTCCATGAAGCCCTCGACACCGTTGACGCTGGTGAACACCAACCAGTCGTAGGCGTTGAGATCCGCCAACGCCTCCGCCAGCAACGCCGGGTTCTCCGGCGGGGCGATCCGGATCGCCGGCGCGGCCAGAACCTCCGCGCCCAAACGCCGGAACGTTTCGATCAATCCCCCCGCCTGCGCCTTGGCCCGGGTGACCACGATCCGCCGCCCGAACAGCGGCAGTTGCTCGAACCAGTTCAACTCCTCCCGCAATCGCACCACCTCGCCGATCACCGTCACCACCGGCGGCTTCAACCCCGCCGCCTCCGCCAAGTCCGCAATCTCATCCAGCCGGCCGACCACGGTCTGCTGCCGCGGGGTGGTGCCTTCGCGGATCATCGCCACCGGGGTGGCCGGGTCCAGCCCGTGCGCCATGAGCTGCTCGGCCAGGGGCCGGATGCGCGCCGCCCCCATGAGGATCACCCGCGTGCCGGAGCCCCGGGCCAGTTCCCGCAGGTCCACCGCCTCGACCGGCTTGGCCGGGTCCTCGTGGCCCGTCACCACCGTGAAGGCCGAGGACACGCCCCGCCGGGTCACCGGAATTCCCGCCGCCGCGGGCACGGCGACCGCCGAGGTCACCCCCGGCACCACCTCGAAGGGAATCCCCGCCTGCCGCAACGCCGCCGCCTCCTCGCCCCCGCGGCCGAACACGTAGGCGTCGCCACCCTTCAGCCGCACCACCCGTTTCCCCTCCCGCGCCCGGGCGATCATCAGCTCGATGATCTCCTCAGGCGAGGGCCGCCGGTCCGGGCCGCGCCGCACGATCTCCGCCCCCGCGGGCGCCATCCGGAGCAGTTCCGGATTGGCCAGCGCATCGCACACCACCACCTCCGCCTGCCGCAGCAACTCCGCCCCCCGGAGCGTCAGCAGCCCGGGATCCCCCGGACCCGCGCCCACCAGATAAACTGTCCCGACCTTCCGCTTCATGCGCCGGGCACTCTAAGCAGGAGAACCGGTCGAGGCAACGAGACGGCGGACCCGCCGATTGCGGGAGGGACCGCCGGTTCCGGGCCGGGCGGCGGCGGCATGACCGAGCGAGCGTTCATCCCGGGCGGGCGGCCGGGCGGCTTTCCCTTCTCCAGCCCGGCCTTGCTCCCCTCGGCCGTTTCGGGGTATAGGGGGCGGCTTGCGTGGCGGCAACGCCACTTCTTAACCGTTTGTGAACATGGCTTACAGGACGATTCAACCGCCCGAGGGCGAGAAAATCCGCATCCAAGACGGCCGGCTTCAGGTCCCCGACCAGCCGGTCATCCCCTTCATTCGCGGCGACGGCACCGGACCCGACATCTGGGCCGCCAGCCAGCGTGTCTTCGACGCCGCCGTCGAAAAAGCCTACGGCGGACGGCGGCGCATCATTTGGTTCGAGGTCTTCGCCGGCGAAACCGCCAAGGAACGCTTCGACACCTGGCTGCCGGACGACACCGTCACGGCCTTCCGCGACTACCTCGTCGGCATCAAGGGCCCCCTGACCACGCCGGTCGGCGGTGGCATCCGCTCCCTCAACGTCGCGCTGCGCCAGATGCTGGACCTCTACGTCTGCCAGCGGCCGGTCCAGTACTTCCAAGGCGTTCCCAGCCCGGTCAAACACCCGGAGTTGGTGAACATGGTCATCTTCCGGGAGAACACCGAGGACATCTACGCCGGCATCGAGTTCCAGCACGGCCAGCCGGTCACCGAACAGTTCAAGGCCCTCTTCCATCAGCATTTCCCCGAGCGCTACTCCAAGATCCGCTTCCCCGACACCTGCGGTTTCGGCATCAAACCCGTTTCCCGCGAAGGCACCGCCCGCCTCGTGCGCGCCGCGATCAACTACGCCATGGCCAACGGCCGCCGCTCGGTCACCCTCGTCCACAAGGGCAACATCATGAAGTTCACCGAGGGCGCCTTCCGCGATTGGGGCTACGAGGTCGCCCGCGAGGAGTTCGGCGGCCAGGTCATCGGCGAGGGTCCCTGGCAGAAAATCCAAACCCCCGACGGCCGGGAAATCATCGTCAAGGACGTCATCGCCGACGCCTTCCTCCAACAAATCCTCACCCGGCCGGCCGAGTACGACGTCATTGCCACCCTCAACCTCAACGGGGATTACATCTCCGACGCCCTCGCGGCCCAGGTGGGCGGCATCGGCATCGCTCCGGGCGGCAACATCAACTACCAGACCGGCCACGCCATCTTCGAGGCCACCCACGGCACCGCTCCCAAATACGCCGGCCAGGACAAGGTCAACCCCGGCTCGGTCATCCTCTCCGGCGAGATGATGTTCCGCTACCTCGGCTGGACCGAGGCGGCCGATCTCATCATCCGGGGCATGAGCGGCGCCATCGCCTCCAAACGGGTCACCTACGATTTCGCCCGCCTCATGGAAGGGGCCACCGAGATCAAGTGCTCCGAGTTCGGCGACAACGTCATCGCCCACATGTGAACCGACCCTTCCGCCTCGGCGGCCGGCCCGGGCCCTGACCCCCCGGGACGCCGCCGACGCACCGGATGCTCCGACCGGCCGGGCCTGCGGGCCCGGCTTTCCTTTTGCCGCCCACCCGGACCACGCCCGCCGCCCGGCCCGCAGGCTTGTCCGGCTCCGCCCGGAAGCCAAAATGACGCCGGCATGGCGCCCACCCCGTCATCGGCTTCCGCTCCCGCGGCGGCGCCCCCCGTGTCCAGCAGGCGCCGGTGGCTTCGCCGCGCCTTCTGCCTGTCCCTGGCGATCCCGCTGCTGTGGATGGCGATCGTTTTCTGGGGTTGGCGGTACGGTTGGGCGCCGCTGCCCGAGCCGCCCGAGGGGCCGTGGATCGAAGCCCTGCGGCTGGAGGATCCGGCCCCGGGCACCCTGGAAGCGGCCCGGGCCGCGGCCGCTTCACCCTGGCCTGTCTGGCGCCGGTTGGCCGCGGGCTTCGACGCGGAAGTGCTGCGCGAGGATGGCGAGGACATCCGGGAAGCCTGGATCACCGGCTGGGCCCGCGGCGAACCCGTTCCGCCCCTGGCCATCGAAGTGACCACCCGCTGGCTCGCCTTCACCGCGGAATGGGACGAGGCGTTGGAAACCTTGTTGGCCGCGCCGCCCGCCTGGCCGGACGGCCCCGTGCGCGAGGAGTTCGGCCCCTGGGTTCGCCACGTTGAGACCCGCCTCCTGGTCCGGGCGATGAACCTTTGGCCGGGACCGCAGTCCGATGTCGCGTTGACCAACCGGCTCCAAGCGATGGAAACCCTGGTCCGCTGGATGGAATTCAACGCCCGCCTGATGCCCTTTTCGCTCTGGCCCGGCCGATTCGACGAACGCGCCTCCGAGGAACTGGAAGACACCGGGCTCGCCGCTTGGGAATGGATGGTCGCCGCTGCGCCGCCGATCCCGCCGGACCTGCGCCGCCAATGGCGCGAACGGCTCGAGCGCGCGGCCCGCCAACTGCCCGGGTTCGAAGCCATCTACCCGGCCGTGGCGGCGGAAGCCTGGCAACTCTGGGAGCAGTACCGGTCGGACGGCGTTCGACGGCGCTTCCGGTTGGGGTGGAACCGGGCGACCATGAGCCTGGCCAACTGGTGGAGCCATTGCCGCCGCGCCTTGGGGGCCCTTGGCGGCGGCGATCAATCCTTCCCCTCGCCGCGCCATCTCTGGCCCGGGTGGGTGGTCGCCCGATTCCGCGAACTGCTCGCCGAATGGCTCCGGTTCCATTGCGCCCGGCCGGCCGACGCCCGGCGGCTGTTCACCATCGGAGCCGCCCGGGTCCTTCAAGCCGGCGCCGAAGGCCGGAACCCCCTCGATGTTTGGCGCGCGTGGTTCGACCGGGCAGAGGAACCCGGTTGGTGGAACCGACCCGGCGCCTGGCAGGTGGCGCGATACATTCCCAGTCCCCACCCGGCTTGGGAAGAACCCCGGTGGTGGCGCACCCGTCTCCTCGAGGCGGCC
>RFJD01000344.1 GCA_003695015.1 Verrucomicrobiota bacterium
CCACCCCGGTGGGTTGGCCGTCGGCTCCGGCGAGAGAGAGGCTCCAAGTGACGAGGGCCGCCAGCCCTGCCAGGCGACCCCAAACCGCGTTTGTGCGACGCATCAGCACGTTGGTCTTCATGGTTCGCGAACTGAATTCGATTGGTCCCGTTGGTTCTGACCGGGGAATCTGCCCAACCAAGGTCCCGGTGGCCAGCGCGAAACCAACGTCGGGAAAAGGAAAAGCCTCCCGGCCAGGGGCGCGGGAGGCTTCGCGGAAACCCGGGAGCCGGCGGGTCAGATGAACTTGTACTCGCCGGGGATGGCGACCGGCGGGAAGGGCAGGGGACCGAACTCGTACTTCTCCGGACCGAGGCGGAGGTTCGAGTTGAGGACCTGCTCCCACTCGATGGTCTGGCCGCTGTAGGCCGATTCGCGCCCCATGATGCCGGTGAGGGTGCTTTCGGCCACGGCCTGGGCTTCATTGAGCGGCTGGCCCGCCCGGATGCTGTTGATGAAGTCGGTGTGTTCCTGCTTGTAGGGGTTGGTTTCCTTCCGTTTGTCGAAGCGCCACGGCCGGCCCTGCCGGTACCGGATGTAGTTGATCCGGAAGGAGGCGCTGGCGCGGCCCTTGGTGCCGACGATGTGTTCCTCGACCTTGCCTTCGGTGCCGTTCATCTGGCGGCACTGGCTGAAGACCATGACGCCGTTCGGATACTCGAAGCTGACGGCGAAGTGGTCGTAGATGTGCCCGTGGATGGGGTGCTTGCGGGCCAACCGGCCGCCCATGGCATGCGCCTTGATCGGGTGGGCTTGGAGGGCCCAGTTGGCGATGTCGAGGTTGTGGACGTGCTGTTCGACGATGTGGTCGCCGCCCAGCCACGTGAAGTAGTTCCAGTTCCGGAGCTGCCACTCCATGTCGGTCCAACCCGGCTCGCGCTCGACCACCCAGACCGTTCCGCCGTTCCAGTAAACGTGGGCGTACATGATCTCGCCGATGTCACCGTCGTGGATGCGTTTCATTTGCTCCACGTAACCGGCCTGATGCCGGCGCTGGGTGCCGGCGACGATGCCGAGGTTTTTTTCTTTGGCCAGCCGGCCGGCTTCCATGATCTTGCGCACGCCCACCGGGTCCACCGCGGCCGGCTTCTCGATGAAGATGTTCTTGCCGGCGTGGATCGCCGCCAGGGCATGCTCGGGCCGGAAGTGGGGCGGGGTGGCTTGGATGACGTAGTTGATTTCGGGGATCGCCAGCAGCTTCTTGTAGCCGTCGAAGCCGGTGAAGCAGTGCTCGTCCGGCACCTCGATTTTCAGCTTGCGGAGCTGTTGGCGGCAGCGGTTGAGGCGATCCGGGAACAGGTCGCAGAGGGCGACCACCTTCACGTTCTTGCGCGTGGAGCGGGCTCCTTCGGCCACGTCCTCGGTGTGGTAGCCCTTGGACGGGTACACCACGTGGGTTTCCACGCCCAGGGCATCCAGGAGGGCGCCGGTCCCGCGGCCGCCGCAGCCGATCAGGCCGATGCGGATCGGGTCGTCGTTCTCCGCATGGGTCGTGATGACAAACGGCGCCTGGGTCAGCGCTCCGGCAGCCAGGACGGAGGTCTTCAGAAAGGAACGGCGCGGCAGGTTCGCCTGCGCTTCGGGTCGTTGGTCATTAAGGTTGCTCATGGCAGGGCCGACCATAGCCCCCCGCGCCCCGTATGACGAGTCGAATCACACGGCCATGAAGGCGGCCGGGCGCCCGCTTTGTCGGCGGAACGGACTCGACCCGAACCCCGTCCTCGCGCCAGCATCCCCGCCATGAAACACCGCCGCCTCCTCCAAGCCCTGTGGCTCGGGACCCTGATTCTGGCCGCCGCGACCATCGGTCGGGCCGGGCCACCTGCCGCTTGGGGCCGGATCGAGTTGATCCGCGACCGCTGGGGCACGCCGCACGTGTTCGCGGAAACCGACGAAGGGGCCTTCTACGGCCTGGGGCGGGCCGCGGCGGAAGACCGGTTGTACCAGATGCAGTTCAACCGGCGCCTCATGCAGGGGCGCCTGGCGGAGGCCGTGGGACGGCTGCCCAAACGACGGCAACGCCAATTCGGCCCCAAGGACGCCCTCGAGGAAGACCGCCTGATGCGCACGCTGGGATGGGAGTGGGCCGCCCGGCGGCTCGCGGCGGCGTTGCCCGAGGAGACGCGCCGGATGCTCGAGGCCTATTGCGCCGGGATCAACGACCACATTCGCGAGCACGAAGGGCGCTGGCATCCGTTGTTTGCCGAACAAGGGTGGGCGCCCGAACCGTGGACCCCGGCCGATTGCCTGCTGGCGTGGTGGCAGGTCGGGCGATTTTTCGCCGCCGACGGGCTGCGTGAGTTATGGACCCTGCGGCAGCGCAACGACCCGCGTTGGGCGGCCAGACAGAACGCGCGCCGGGTGGTGGACGACGAGGCGGCCGTGGTGCGCCGGGAAGACGTCAGCGAAGACTGGATCCGCCGCACCGAGGAATTCATGCGCCGCCACGGGCTGGATCGGGTGGGGCAGGGCGGCCCGGAAGCCGAAGGGCCAAAGTTCAGCCATGCTTGGGTGATTGGCGGTCGGCTGACCAGCACCGGCTCGGCCATCTTGGTCAGTGATCCCCAAACGCCGGTGTCCAATCCCTCGCTGTTCCACGAATTCCACGTCGCGGGGAAAACCTTCAACGTCCGGGGCATCGGCGTGCCGGGCAGTCCCATGCTGTTGATTGGATTCACGGAAAACGTGGCGTGGGGACTGACCGCTCTGGGCGCGGACCAGGCGGACCTTTTCGTGCTCAAGACCGATCCCCACCGCCCGGATCAGTATGAACTCGACGGCCGGTGGCGCCCCATGGAGGTCCGAACCGAGGAAATCCGGGTCGCCGGGGGCGAAACCGGACGGCTGCGTGTTCGCGAGACGGTGTTCGGACCGGTCGTCAGCGAGTTCGCCTTGGGCCGCCAACGGGAGGAGGTGGCGGTGAAACGGGTGCCGCTCTGCGACCGGTCGAACGAAACCCACCAAGCCATGCTGCCCATGTGGCGGGCCCGTTCGGCGGCGGACTTCCTTCGGGCGGCCGGCGATTGGCGGTTTCCCACCGCCAATTGCGTGTTCGGCGACCGCGAAGGCCGCATCGGCTACACCACCTTGGGCGCCATCCCCGTCCGTTCGCCCCATGCGCCCGAACCCGGCCTGGCCCATGACGGCTCGCGCTCCGAAAACGACTGGCTCGGCTTCGTCCCGCCGGATTTGCTGCCGCACGTCCTCGACCCCAAGCGCGGCTACCTCGTCAGCGCCAATCACCGGACCATCCAGTCCTTCTATCGGTTGACCCTGGGAACCAGCACCGGCTCGGCCGGCGACACCGACCGCGGCTGGCGGATCAAACAACGCATCCGTGAGGCCCTGACCAAGGGCGGACCGATCACCCCGGAGGCGGTTCTGGACATGCAGGCCGACACCGTCAACGCCGTCAAACAGGCCATCCTCCGGCTCGGTTACCACCTGCGCGAACACCAACGCGAGGCGCTCTCCGGAGCGGCCCTTCGCACCTTGGACCATCTCGAGAACTGGTACGCCGCCGGCGCCCGCAGCGACATGAGCCGACCGGGCACGGAGTTGGCGAACCAGATGGGCGTGCTGTTCCGCAGCATGGTCGAGCCACTGGCCGACACCTACGGTGGGGGTGTTTCCGGATTGGTCCTCGCGCTGAAAACCCTCACCAAACGCCTGGAAGAGCAGGGGAGGGCGGCGCGGTTCAGCGAACCGGAGATTCGCTTCATCGACCGCGCCCTGGCCGGCGCCTGGCAACGCGCCACCGCCGCCTACGGCCGCGACCCGGCCCGCTGGCACGAGGCGGCCCGCCGCCAGGCCGCGAACGCACGGATGGGGTATTTCGAGAACCTCGCCGGCTACGGTTCGCTGGCGCCGGAATGGGACATCACCCGACCGTTGCTCCAAGTCATCGACGGCAGCACCATCCTCGCCCAGCCGGGCCAAAGCTATACGCAGTTCGTCCGGCTGGACGATCCCGATGCCTCCCTGACCATCCTGCCGCCCGGGCCCTCCGAACAACCGGCCAGCCCGTGGCGCTTCAGCAACCTGCCGGCCTGGGCGGGCGGCGAACTCCACCCGGCGCCGCTCTCGCGCAAGGCGGTCGAGCCCTTGGCGGTGTCGTTCCGACTGCTTTCCGGCCGCGCCGAAGCGGAAAGGCCCCCTTCACGCGGGAGAAACATGCGGGCAAACCCGAATGCCCGTGAAAACGCACCCCACCGACCGGCCGTTTCCCGGAGGGGAACAGAGCGTTGAGGTCACCGTGCTTGGGCGCGCCCACCCTGTGATGCAGCCATCCTGGC
>RFJD01000345.1 GCA_003695015.1 Verrucomicrobiota bacterium
CCTTCGGCGAGTACCAAGAGGACTCCGTGTCCACGACGAAGGCCCGGTCGCCCGACACCGCCACGTCCTGAATCAGCCTGTAGGGTTCCGCTTCACGGCTGACGAGCCGAACCGGATTCGCCGGGTCGCTGACGTCCAACACCACCAGGCCCGCGGGCCCGTCCGCCACAAAGGCCAGCCTGCCCGAGACCGCCACGGCGAGCGCTTCGCCTTCGGTGTCATGGTGACCGAGCGGAACCGGATGGGCCGGATCGCTCACGTCCAACACCACCACGCCCGCCGGCCCGTCGGCCACGAAGGCGCGGTTGCCGGATAGCGCGACGTCCAAGGCGATGCCGTCGGTGTCATGACCTCCCAGGCGCGTCGGATGGGCGGGGTCGCTGACATCGACGATGAGCAAGCCGCCCCCGCCAACCGCGACGTAGGCGGTCTGGCCGACCACCTGGACGCTTTCGGCGGGACCACCCAGCGGCCCCGGCCATCGGCCGATCCGCGGAGGTCCGATTTCGGCCGCCCAAGCTGCCGTGACTCCCAGCAAGGCAAGGGCGCTGATCATCCGCCATTGCCGGCTCGTTCCGATCGCGGGTTCCTGGCGCATGGCTGTTTCTCCCTTCGGTCGTTTGGGTTGATCTCGCTGCTGCTTGGTGATCGAGCCCTCCCGCGGCCAGGCGACGTTCCGGCGCTCGGGAGTTGTTGCCCAATTTTGAGCAGGTTCGATGCCACGTTGGCTCGAATCTACCGGAAGGCCGTCCCCCGACGGCCTGGCCTGCCAGCGATGCCGGCGCTCCGCGGGCTTGGCACGCCCGGCCATGCGGAGGCAGCCGTGTCGCTGGATTCGCTTGCCGTCGTGGGGGTTGGGCGGCAGCATGCCGCGGTCGTCCGGTCGGCTGGCGGGGGGCGTGCCGCCTCCAACCGCGCGGGCGCATGGGCAAGAGCCGTTTTCGCGATCCAACATGACTTCGAAGAACATCGTGGCCTTTGGCGAGATCCTGTGGGACCTGCTGCCTGACGGGCCGGTCCTCGGCGGCGCGCCGTTCAACTTCACCTGCCGGATGCACCAGTTCGGCCATCGGGCCCGGATCATCAGCCGCTTGGGGCGGGACGATCTCGGGCTGAAGGCGTTCGAGCGGATCGAGGTCATGGGCATGGACGGCTCGTTGATCCAATGGCACGACCGGAAGCCGACGGGCACGGTGCCCATCCGCTTGAGCGAGGACGGGGTGCCGGATTTCGAGATCGTGCCCGACGTGGCCTACGACGAAATCGAACCGACGCCCGAGGCCCGGGAGGCGGCGGCGGGGGCGGATTGTTTTTGCTTCGGCACGCTGGTGCAGCGGGCGCCGGTGTCGCGGGCGACGTTGGCCGGGTTGTTGGAGGCCGCCACTTCCGGGCTGAAGGTGCTGGACATCAACCTGCGCCGGAACTGTTACACGCCGGAGACGGTCCGGTTTTCGTTGGAGAAGGCCGACTGGCTGAAGCTCAACGAGGACGAAACGGCCTTCGTGGCGGAGGTCGGCGGTCTGGCGGCGCGGCCGTTGAGGGACTTTGCCCGGGCGGTGCTGGAACGCTGGAAGCTGCAGGGCTGCGTGATCACGCTCGGGGAAAAGGGCGTGCTGGCGGCCAATGCCCGGGGGGAGTTGCACTACGAGCCCGGCCGCAAAGTGCCGGTCAAGGACACGTGCGGTTCGGGCGACGCGTTGACGGCGGCGTTCGTGGACGCCCTGCTGGCGGGGCTGCCGTTGTGGGAATGCTGCCGGCTGGGCAATGCCATGGGGGCCTTGGTGGCCATGCAGGCCGGGGCCACCGAACCGCTGGCGCGGACGTCGGTCGAGGCCCTGTTGCGGGCGCCCGGCGAAGCGATCGTCCACGAGGAGTTGCAGGACCTGGTCCTGCTCTGAGGAAGCCGGCCGCCGGACGGATCAACAAATCCGCGGCAGTTGTTCCCCGCTGGGGAGGTCGAGGACCCGGATCGAGCCGAGGCGGCTTCGCAGGGTCACGCGGCCCGGGTGGTCGTCCCGGACTTGGCCGATCCGCACCGCGCCGGTGCTGACCGGGTGTTGGCGCAGAATCTCGAGCGCGCGATCGGCCTGAGCCTCCGGCAACAGCACGATCATCCGGCCTTCGTTGGCGACGTAGAGCGGGTCCAGCCCGAGGATTTCGCAGGCGCCGCGGACGGGTTCGGAAACGGGGATGCGTTCCTCCTCGACCTGCAGGTGCAGCCGGGCGGCGAGGGCGATTTCGTTGAGCGCCGCCGTGAGGCCGCCTCGGGTGAGGTCCCGCAGGCAGTGGATTTCCAAACCGGCCTCCAGCAGGGCCAACACCGGCGCCGCCAGCGGGGCGCAGTCGCTTTCGATCGGGCTTTCGAAGGCCAGACCCTCGCGCACGGACATGATGGCCATGCCATGCCGGCCCAGGTCGCCGCTGAGCAGGATGGCATCGCCGGGGCGCACCGAGGCGGGGCGGATGTCCCGGTCGGTTTCGATCACGCCGAGGCCGGCCGTGTTGATGTAGAGGCCGTCGCCCTTGCCCTTGTCCACCACCTTGGTGTCGCCGGTGACGATGGCCACGCCGGATTCCCGGGCGGCGGCGGCCATGGATTGCACCACCCGC
>RFJD01000346.1 GCA_003695015.1 Verrucomicrobiota bacterium
ATACTCGATGCGGATCAAGGGCTCGACGTAGGTGGCATAGCGTTCCGCGCCGCCGGTGTAGCAGTGGAAGGTGATGTAGTTGAGGCCCAGCTCTTGCAACCGATCGAGATAGCGCTCGTAGTCGGCAGCGTCCCAAGCGGTGGGACCGGAAAGAAAGTTGTGCCAGGGCAGCGTGCCCCGGATGCGAAACGGGCTGGCATTCGTCGTCCGTCCGGAAGTTTCCGGCGCGGCATGGGCGGCCATCCCGCCCAAGCCCCACAAACAACAGAGCAAAGCAAAGGTTGAGAGCGTCTTCACGGCGGGCGACAGCCTAGGCGGTCACGCAGCCGACCGGAAGCCCGAAGAAGCTGCGGGCTTCGACAAGCAGCGCACGACGCCGGGTGAGCCGGGGGGCGGGATTACTGTTTCAGCCGGAAGAAGCGCTGGCGGTCTGTGGCCGGCGCGACGTAGGTATCGCCGTTGACGGGGACGTCCGTCCACGGCCCCAGCAGAGAAGTGGCGGTTTGCAGCGTTCCCTTGATGTTGGAGATCACGATCTCCTTCGTGGCCCTGTTCAGGCTGATGCCGAAGCAGGTGACGGTCACGGTGAAGCTGCAGGTGGCCGCCTCGCCGGCATCGTTGATGGCGGTGCAGGTCACGGTGGTCGTTCCGGGTGGGAACACGCTGCCCGAGGGCGGATCACAAACGGCTTCCAAGGGGGTGCCGCAGATGGTGAGTGCGGGAACGTCGAACTCGACCACCGCCCCCTTGCCGGAGGTGCAGGGGACCGTGCGGTCCGCCGGGCAGTCGATCACCGGGGTTGAAGTGTCAACGACCAAGATGGTGACGGTGCAGCTCCCGGTGTTGCCGGAGGCGTCCGTCACGCTGAGGGTGACCGTGTGCTCGCCGGCGCCGATGGGTGTCTGGGGCGGCGGGTCCTGGGTGACGATGGTGTTGTCGGACAGCGGGCAGTTGTCGGTGAAGTCCACGAACTGCCGGAGGTCGGGCACGACCGCACTGCAGGCGGCGGTGAGGCCGCTGGAAAGCGGAATCACGATGGGTTCCTCCGGGCAATACAAGGTGGGCGGGGTGCGATCAGGGAAAAACATGCCGCCGGGAAAGCCGTAGGAATCGTATTCGGCCCAGCCGTAAACGGCGACGCCGAAGGGGAGAGGGATGCCGGAGGTGCCGGCCGCGGTGGTGTCAAGGAAGTGCACACCCGGGTCCACGGGCACCTGGGCGCCCCAATAAGCACCGCCGCTAATGGCCACATAGCTGGAGGCGGGAATGGCGGCACCGTCCAGGGTCACCCGACCCTCGCCACCTTTAGGGACGACCACGTTGATGTAGTTCTTATCGAACCCGGCGTCAGGAACGCAGATTTCATACTCCGTCCGCCACATGCTGACAGGCGGGACCACGAGTTGGAAGGGGTCGGAAATGGTGACCAAGTCCGCATCGGAGCTGTTCGCATACTGATCCACGAGGATGGCGCCCTCGGCGACGATGTGAGCGGGATCCTTGATCTGCATTTCGTGGAATTCACCCGGTCCGATGGTGGCCACGTGGGCGCCGTTGACGAACACTTGGGAACCCGGCTGGACGCCGAAGAACCGGAAGGTGTCCCCATCCCGGGTGGCCAGGGGCATGGTGACAAATTCGTGATCGGCACGCTCGACGGGCACGAGCTGTTCGACCAGGTAGTCGCAGAACCACACATCCTCGTCGGGCACGTTGGCGCACTGGTGGCCGGCGAAGACGCCGATCGGCTGGTCGGCGGCGATTAAGGCCGCGGAGAGGTCATTCGGCGCATCGCCGGTGTTGCGCAACTGGTAGGTTTCGCCCTGGTTGAGCACGACTTGGTAAGGGGTGTTAGCCGGGTGACCCGCGGTTTCCACCAAGGGCATGAGGGTGACGGTGGTATTGTCGCGGGTGGCGACGATGGCGAACTGGGTGCCGTTGAGGCTGGGCACGCCGGTGTGGGTGTTGCCGAAAGCCTGCACGATGTAATTTTTGCCGATCACATCGGAGGGCAGGGCCAGGAACCCATCGGTGGTGTAGCGAACCCGGCTCAGGCCAAAGACGGCAACCTCCCGGGTGGCGATAATGTGGATGCCCTTGTTGGTGATTTCGTCGATCGAGTCGCCCAGGTCCACTTCGGGTGGCAGGTCGAAAACCGCATGCTGGCTGGCGTCGATCATGCGGGCCTCCTGCCAGTCGAGGCCGGGGATTTGCACGCCGACGATGGTTTCGGCCGGTCCGACCACACAGAGGCTGGGTTTGACCGGGTTGTCGGGGTCCGGCGCGTAATTGCCGGGAAACGCGACCCAGAAATCGGTGCCCTTGTTGGTGCGCTCGCAGGGGGCGGGCGGTTGGGTGATTTCAACCATGTAATCCTCGACCTCGCCGTCGTCGGCGGGGCCTTTGTAGCTGAGTCCGCCTTGGAGGTTGAAGCGGAGGCGGGCAAAGGTGACCCCCGGCGTGGCGGTCTCGGGCACGTGGAAAACCAGGGTGTTGATGCCGGGCGAAAGGGGAACGTTGTCGAAGATGTAGTCTTCCGGTTGATCCCAGGAGCCGTCGGCGCCGAAATCGAGCCAACCATTCAGGATGCCCCGGACGGAGGCTTGGATTTCGACCGTCACATCGGCTCCGGGGTAAAGCTCGGTGGCGCTGACCACGCCGTCCTCGTCGCTGGGACTGGTGGAAGGATTCAGATCGTCGCCGGTGGCGGTGGGATCGGGTTGGCCGTCGGGTTCGGCGTCCACCAAGCTGCCCAAGAAGACCTTCGGGTCGATCCGGTGCCTCGCGCCGTCGTCCGCCAATGTGGTGGGGTAGGGCGGCGGCGCATCGCCGAAATCGCCCGTCTGGCTGATTTCGACGGTGTAATCCTCGACCTCGCCTTCGCCGCCGAAGCCAAAGAAATCCAGCGCACCCTTGAGGCTGACGCGGAAGCGGGCGTAAGTCTGCCCTGCTTCGGCGGTGGTGGGGACGGTGAAGGTCAACGTGTTGGGGCCGCCGCCAAGGGGCTTGGCGCGGAAGATGCGGTCTTCTTCCTGGGCAAAAGAGCCGTCGTGTCCGAAGTCCACCCAAGCGTCCAGGAGGCAGGAGGTTCCGGCCTCGACCTGGATCGTCACGGTTTGTCCGGGAGTCAGTGCCGACAGAAAGGTCACGCCATCCTCGTCGTCGGCGGCTCCGGCGGGGTTCTTGTCGTCGCCCAAGGCGTCGGTCGAGGGTTGGCCGTCGCTTTCGAAGTCCACGCCCCGGCCCAACCAGACGCCGTCACCCCAGGTGTGGCGCGGCCCATCGCTCTTGAGGGTGGTCTGGTAGGTTTCAGGGGCGTCGCCGAAGTCGAGTTGTTCGCCCTGCCCTTGGCCGAGTTCGACGAGGTAATCCTCGACCTCGCCGTCGAGCGCAGGGCCCGTGGGCTGGAGGTCGCCCTTGCTGCTGAAACGGAACCGGGCGGCCGTCAGACCACCGGGCACGGCGGAGGGAACGGTGAAGGTGACGCGGTTGGCGCCGGCGTTCAGGCGCAGGCTGGCGGCGATGGTTTCTGTCCGCGGATCCCACTTTTGGTCGCGGTTGAAATCGATCCAAGCGTCGAGGAACCCGGTGGTCGAAGCCAGCACGTCCACGATGCCCGTGCCGCCGGCCGGCAGGGGCACGGTTCGAAAGATCACGCCATCCTCGTCGTCGGCCGCGCCGACGGGGTTCTTGTCGTCTCCGAGGGCGCCGCTGTCCGGCTGGCCGTCCGATTCCCAATCGACCAGTTTGCCCAAGAAAAACTCCCGTGACGGCTCGTGTCGGGCGCCGTTGTCCTTGAGCGTGGTGGGGTAGGGGGAGGGCGCATCGCCAAAGTCCAGTTCCTGCGTCTGCGCCTGGATGGTCCCGAGGAGGGCCAGGCCGCAAAGACACGCCCAGGTCTTCAAGATGGGAAAGGATGGACGGTGTCCGGCCACGGGGGAGGACGGGTGACGAAGGAAAAGTCGGGGCGTACGAGGAAGTTTCATGGCTGCTGGCAGGATCGAGGGTTGAACGCACCCGGAGACGCTCCGGAAAGCCGGCGCCAGGGACTGGCGTGGCGTCGTCCGGTCTCGCTCTGGCAGAAAGTTGGAGATGACTGGATCATCGCCGGGTTCAATAGGCGTATTCCACGGTTCCGAAAGCTCCGAACGTGAGCGTGAGCGTCAACACCAAGTTGCTTTGATCGTCGTAAAACTGCTGGGCGGAGCCATCGAACAAATCGATGTCCACGCCGGCGAGGCCCAGGCCCAGGATCGTGTCGGCGTAACCTTCGCCCACCAGTTCGGTCAGTTCATCCGTGCCTTGGTCGAAGCTCTTGTCGAACCGATAAGTATCGTTGCCGGCGTTGCCGCGGAGCTGGTCGTTTCCGCCGCCGCCGGTGAGCTGGTCATCGCCGGCGCCGCCCTGGAGGTTGTCGTTGCCGGCGTTTCCGTAAAGTTGGTCGTTCCCCTCGCCGCCGAGCAGTTGGTCATCGCCACTGCCGCCGATGAGGACGTCATATCCCTTGCCGCCGACCAAGGCCACGGAGCCCAGCGTGAAAGCGGAGGCGTCGAGTGTGTTGTTGCCGTCGCCCCCGGAGAGGATCGCCTGCTGGACGTTGAGCAGGGTGTCGTTCTCGGTGCCCGGGATGGCCGGGGCGGCGTCCAGATCACGTTCATTCAGGGGATCGAAGCGGTTGAGCAAATCGCCGGAGATATGGAGGCTGGTGTCGCCCAGAACCAGGTCCGCGTCGCGCTGCTCGAACAGCGTGTTGCTGCCGGCGACCCCATTGATCAGGTCGTCGCCCTGGCCGCCGCTGAAGAGGTTGTCGAGTGCGTTGCCAACGAGTTGGTCGGCGCCCGCGCCGCCCAGCAGTGCTTCGATGGCGTCACCGGCCGTGAGGGTAAGGATCAGCCGACCGGGAACGACCGTCTGCGGGCTGGTCAACCCAAGGTCGATGGTGACGCCCACCGTTTCGGTCAGGGAGAAGTCGATGACATCGCTGCCGGACGCATCGTCGATGATGTCGGCTCCCAGCGCCTCGTCGGCGTCGAAGCGATACCAGTCGTCGCCGTCGCCACCCGCGAGGGTGTCGTTGCCGGGGCCGCCGATCAGGAAGTCCGGCCCGGAGCCGCCGACCAGTTTGTCGTTGCCCTCGGCCCCGTTCAGGATGGTGTCACCACTGAACGCCGAGGCATCCAACAGGTTGTCCGAGGGGCCGCCCGTCAGCCGGGCCGTATGGATGGAGGTCAGGGTGTCGGTGACGCCGGCAATGGTGAGGGAGACGTCGGTCAGGGTGAAATCCGCGTCGGCGGTTTCGTCGATGGTGTTGCTGCCGCCCCGGCCGTCGATGGCATCCGCTCCCGGCCCGCCGGTGAAGGTGTTGTCGAGGGTGTTGCCGTTCATGGTGTCGGCGCCGGCGCCACCGACGATGTTTTCGATGTCCTCGGCGAACAGCAGCAGGTCGAGTTCTCCGGGAACGACGGTTTGTGGTGCGCCCACGATGGCCAGATCCACCTGCACCGGGCTGGCGAAGGAGGAGAAGTCCAGCGTGTCGGCGCCATCGCCGCCACGGAGGCTGTCTGCGTCGAACGAGCCGTGCTCGGCGAACTGGAAGACGTCGTCCCCGGCGCCTCCATCGAGCAGGTCATTGCCGGCGCCGCTGATGAGGAGGTCGTTGCCGCCGTTGCCCCGAAGGATGGCCGAATGAGTGAATGCGGAGGCGTCCAAGACGTCATCGCCATCGCCGCCGCTGACCACCGCGACCTCGATCGATGCCAGTTGAATCGTGCCCGAACTGCCGCTGAAGGTGATCGAGCTGTCCGTCAGGACGATCTGTCCGTCGCCCCGCGCAGCCAGAGCGTCGGTCGCGCCTTGGCCGTCAACTTGGATCTGTCCGCTGGTCCAGTCGGTCACGTCGAACAGGTTGCTTCCGGCGCCGCCGGTGAGGCTCACGTCTTCGATCCCGGTGAGCAGATCGATTTCCTCATCGCCCGGGGATGCGGTCATGTCGATGACCAGCGCAGCGGGGGTGGCGCGGAACAGATAGGCATCACGGGTTTCGTTGAGGGCATCCGTGCCGGCGCCGCCGTCGAGGATGTCGTTGCCGGCGTTGCCGGTGAGGATGTCGTCACCCAAGCCGCCGGAGATGATGTCCATGCCGCTGCCGCCGATGATGGTGTCGTTGCCGTCATTGCCGGTCAGGACGGTCAGGCCGGAGAAGCCGGAGGCGTTGATGTTGTTGGCGCTCGGACCGCCGGTCAGGGTGACCCGGTCGATCGAGGCCAACGTGATCGGGCCGAGGTTGGTCGAGATGGTCAGCGAGCCGTCGGTCAAGTTGAAGTCGGCGTCCGCGGCGGCCACAAGGTCGTCCAGACGCGGCGTGCTGCCATCGCCGCCGTCGATGCTGCCCGTGCCGGTCCAGCCGCTGATGTCGAAGCGGTTGGCGCTCGGGCCGCCGGTCAGATTGGCGACCTCGAGGTTGTCCAGCACGTCCACCTCGCCGCTCGCGCGGGTCAGGCTGGTGTCGGTGAGGATGAAGTCGGTGTCCTCGGTTTCGTTGATGGTGTCGGTGTCGGCGCCGCCGTTGAGATCGTCGTTGCCCGCGCCGCCATCCAGCACGTCATCGCCGCTCTTGCCGTCGAGCAGGTCGTTGCCGGGTCCGCCGCGGAGGGTGTTGTCGTTGCTGTTGCCGCGCAGGGTGTCGTCGAGCGCGCCGCCGATGACTTCCTCGACGCCTTCACCGTTGATGGTCAGGGTGAGGTTGGCGTTGACGGTTTGCGGCGTGCCGAGGATCGAGAGGTTCAGCTCGACCGGCAGGGTGGTGGTGTCGCTGAAGTCGATGATGTCGTGCCCGGCATCGGCGATGTCTTCG
>RFJD01000347.1 GCA_003695015.1 Verrucomicrobiota bacterium
CCGGCGGTTGGCGGTCGGGGTTGCCGCGCGCTGAAGGCGGCGGTTAGGCTGGACTGCATGATGAAGCACGCGAGTTGGCGCGGCCTGCTTGCCGGGCAGGTCGCCATCTGGACGTTGGCGGTGGGCGGGTTGCCGCTTGCGGCCGGGCAAGGGCAGGTGATCCGGTTCGACCGGCCCGCCGGGAAATGGGTCGAGGCCCTGCCGGTGGGCAACGGTCGCCTGGGGGCGATGGTCTTTGGCGGGACCTCTAGGGAACGCATCCAGCTCAACGAGGACTCGGTCTGGGCCGGCCCGCCCGTGCCGGTCAACGCCGACAACCTCGGCCCCAAGCTGGCGGAAATCCGCCGCCTGTTTTTCGCCGGCCGGAACGCCGAGGGTGAACAACGCGTGGCCCGGGAGATTCTCGCCCCGCGGATTTCGCCCCGCTCCTACCAGACCCTCGGCGACCTCTGGATCGAGGACCTCGATGCCGGCGGCGGGGAGGCAGCCGACTACGAGCGCGCCTTGGATCTGCAGACCGCCGTGGCCACCACGCACTTCCGGCAGGGCGGGGCGACCAGCCGCCGCGAGGTGTTCGCCTCGGCGCCGGACGACGTGTTGGCGGTGCGGGTCGAAACCGACCGCCCGGACGGGTTGAACCTGCGCATCCGGCTGGACCGTCCGGCGGACTTTGCCACCCGGGCCGAGGGGAACGACCTCCTCATCATGGAGGGCCGGGCCCAGCATGACGGCAAACAACTGGGCGTCCGCTGGCTGGCGGCGTTGAAGGCCATCCCGGAAGGCGGCCGCGTCCGGGCCGAGGGCAACGATCTGCGGATCGAACAGGCGCGGGCCGTCCGACTGCTCCTCACCGCGGCGACGGACTACAACTTCGACAACCCGGACGAGCCCCTCACGCGCGACCGGCGCGCCTGGTGTCTGGATCGGCTGGCCAAGACGGCCGGCCTGGAGTGGGCCGAGCTGAAAGCGCGTTCGGTGGCGGATCACCGGGTGTTGTTCGATCGCTGTGTCTTGGACCTTGGCGACACCGCGCCGGAGCTGGCCGCCAAGCCCACGCCCGCCCGCCTCGAGGCGTTCCGGCAGGGGGCGGAGGACCCGGACCTGATCGAAACCTACTTCCAGTACGGGCGCTACCTACTGATCTGCTCCTCGCGCCCCGGATCGCTCCCCGCCAACCTCCAGGGCCTCTGGAACGAACATCTCAAAGCCCCGTGGAACTCGGATTACCACATCAACATCAACCTTCAGATGAACTACTGGCCGGCGGAGGTGACCGGCCTGCCGGAGTTGACCGAACCGTTCTTCCGGCTGGTGCAGGGGCTGCGTCGCAAGGGCGGTGAAATGGCCCGGAAACTCGGTTGCCGGGGCTTTGCGGCGTCGCACACCACCGACGCCTGGCAATGGGCGGCCTTGATGGGCCGGCCCGGCTACGGCATGTGGCCGTTCGGCGCCGCCTGGTGCACGGCCCACGCCATGGAACACTACCGGTTCACCGGCGACCGCGAGTTCCTCGAACGGGTCGGCTATCCGTTGCTCCGGGAATCGGCCGCGTTTCTGCTGGACTGGCTGGTCGAGGATCCCGAGACCGGGCTGCTGGTTTCCGGTCCGACCACCTCCCCGGAGAACTCCTACCGCTTCCAGGGCCGTCGGTTGCACCTGGCCATGGGCAACGCCATGGACCAGATGATCATCCGCGAGAACTTCGAGAACCTCTTGGAAGCCGCCGGCGTCTTGGGCGTGCAGGAGCCGTTGCTGGACGAGGTCCGCGCCGCGTTGCC
The DNA here is from genome assembly GCA_003695015.1 of Verrucomicrobiota bacterium. GTDB lineage: Bacteria > Verrucomicrobiota > Verrucomicrobiia > Limisphaerales > J093 > J093. Next base: position 1,779 of record RFJD01000347.1, read on the forward strand.
GCGGTTGGCGCGCCCGCAGGTCGGTCCCGACGGCCGGATCCTCGAGTGGGGCCATCCATACGAGGAAGCCGAACCCGGCCATCGCCACGTCTCCCACCTCTACGGCCTGCATCCGGGGCGGTTGATCAACCCGTGGGACGAACCGGACCTGCTGGCCGCCGCCCGCAAGGTGCTGACGTACCGGCTCAGCCACGGCGGGGGTCACACCGGATGGAGCCGCGCCTGGATCATCAACTTCTACGCCCGCCTGCTCGACGGCGACGCCGCATGGGACAACCTCCGCGCCCTGCTCGCCAAGTCCACCCTGCCGAACCTGTTCGACACCCATCCGCCCTTCCAAATCGACGGCAACTTCGGCGGTTGCGCCGGCATTGCCGAGATGTTGCTCCAAAGCCACGACCGCCGCGGCACCATCCGGCTGCTCCCGGCCCTCCCGAAGGCTTGGTCGCGCGGCGAAGTCCGCGGTTTGCGCGCCCGGGGCGGGTTCGTTGTGGACATCCGCTGGCGTGAAGGGCGGTTGGAAGGGGCCCGCCTCGTGTCCCTTCTGGGCAACCGCTGCCGCGTCGCCTGGGGCGACCGCACCGGCGAATGGCCGACCAGCCGGGGCGAGATCATCGAGCTGGACGGCCGGTTGCGGCGCATCCGCTGACCGCCTTCTGGCGGGCTCGCCATGCAGGGCGCGGTCATCTTCAACCCCACCGCCCGCGGCGGATCGGCCCGGCGTTTCCGCGACAGCCTGGCCCGGTTTGCCGCGGATTGGCGGTTGGCGCCGACGACCGGTCCCGGCACCGCGCCCGAACTGGCCCGCCAGGCCGCCTTGGACGGAGCGGAACTGGTGGTCGCGGCCGGCGGCGACGGCACCGTCAGCGAGGTCATCCGCGGCCTGGCGTCGGACCCGGCGTTGTTGGCGCGCGTGCGGCTGGCGGTCATTCCGCTCGGGACGATCAACGTGTTCGCCCGGGAGCTGCGCATTCCGCGCAACCTCGAAGCCGCTTGGCGGATCGCCCGCGAGGGGAGCGAACGCCGGGTGGATGTGCCGGTGGCGGTTTTTCGGGACGCGAACGGGGCGTCCTGCCGGTGGGCCTTCGCCCAACTGGCCGGAGCGGGGCTGGACTCGCGGGCGGTGGCGGCGGTGAGCTGGCCGTTGAAGCAGAAGATCGGTCCGGTGGCCTACCTGGTGGCCGGGCTCCGCGCCTTGGAGGGGCCGCATCCCACCGTGCGGGTCGTCACTTCGCAGGGAACGCTGATCGCGGAGGGGCCGATGGCGCTGGTGGGCAACGGCACGCTTTACGGCGGTTCGGTGGCGATGCATCCCGGGGCGCGTCTGGACGATGGCGAACTGGACGTGCGGGTGTTCCGGCGGGTGGGGCCGGGGTTGATCGTGCGGTTCGGCTGGGTGTGGCTGACGGGCCGGCCTTTGCGGCCGGGGAAGGACGTTTGCCGCCAATTGGCGAACCTGCGCCTCGAGGCGGACGGCCCCCTGCCGTTGGAAATCGACGGCGACCACGCCGGCTGGCTGCCGGCGGAGTTCAGCGTCCTGCCGCGGGCATTGCGGGTGATGACCCCCTGAGAAGGGGCCGTTTGCATGGCCGCTCCTGCCTCTTGGGAGGCCGGGGGGCGTGGGGCAAGCGATCCGCTTTTCGACAACGCCTTCTCCATCCCAAGGATGCCGCCGCCAGGCCCGTTGCCGATGGCGGGCGCTTGACCCGGACGGAGCGCATTGGGGAGGCTGGGATTGCGCATGATCGCCCGGGTGACC
>RFJD01000348.1 GCA_003695015.1 Verrucomicrobiota bacterium
ATCCACGTCCAAAACCGTGAGGGTGGCGACGGCGGGGTCGAACCCGGGCGCGGTGGCCCGGAGGGTGACGGTTTGCGGTCCGTCCACCATGCCGTCGCCGAGAACGCGCAGGTTGAACGAAACGTCGCTGCGTCCGGCGGGGATTTCGACGGTGGCCGGCGCCTGCAGCTCGGTGGAATCGCTGTTCTCCAGCGTCACGGTCACCGGCTGGGAACGATCGCCGCTGCGCACCACCCGGGCCAGGAACGTCGGCGGGGCGGCGTCCTCGCGGATCTCCGCCAGCGGCAACACCAGCGTCAGCACGCGCGTGACGGCCGTCGGGGTGGCGGCTTCACGCCGGTTGTTGGCTTCGTTTTGCTCGACCACGTCGTCGCGGACGTCCGTGGCCACCGCGATCCGCAAATCGCCGCTCGGCGAGGCCTCGGGCAGGGCCACCTGCGCCTGGCGGGCGACGCGCGCGCCGGGGGCGAGGTCCGCGGTCACGTCCACCAGCAGCAACGACCGCTCGCCGGTGCCGGGATGGACGAAGCTGATGCTTTCCTGCCATGGGGCGCGGGCGGTGGCGGTGCCGATGTTCTCGACCTCCCACCGGACTTGGAAAGGCTCCGCCGGCCGGGCGGCGGCGGGCGCGGTCACGCTGCGCACCACCAGATCCGGCAACGGCGGCGTGGTCAGTTCGAACGGAATGCCCGCGGTGTTGTTGTTCTCGTCCAGTTCGAGCTGGGCGTTGCCGTGATCGGTCACGACCACCAACCGGTAGGCGCCGGGGGGCCAGTCATGGCTCAACGGCAGGGTCACCGGGACGCTCTGGCGGTAGGAGGCATCCGGCCCCAAGGGCGTCGTGACGGCCGGAACGACCGCCAGTTCGAGCCCGTCGGCCAGCGTTCCCAACGCCGGCACCAGCAGGAGCCGGTCCACCCACTCGCTGACCGTGTCGGCCGAACCCCGGTTGGCCACGTCCCAGGAAACCGTGATCTCCGCGCCCTGGAGGGCGCTGGCGGGGCCGGCGAGGTTTTCGGGACGCAGATCGGGCGCCCGGAGGGTGATCGTGCCCGCGCTGACGGTCCGGTTGTTGGTCTCGTCCCGCTCGGCCACGCTTTGTTGGAGATCCACCTCCACGAACAGGTAGTTCACGCCCGCCGCCGCCGGGGGCAGCACCAGGGTCTGGCTGCGGAGGATCTCGCCATCCGGCGGCAGGTCTTCCGAGACGTTGATCTGGGCGATCAACCGCCGGTCGGCGCCGTCGGGCGTGGCGGCCACAAACAACCCTTCACGCCATGGCGCCACGGCCGGTTGGAGGCCGGTGTTCCGCACCCGCCATTGGATGAGGACCGGCTGGCCGAGCTGGGCCGTGGCCGGCGCGGTCAAATCGGAGGGCACGAGGTCCGGCAACTGGCTCACATCGATCGGTCGCTTGGTCGTGGTCAGGCTGCCGTCCATCGAGACGAACAACAGCGGTTCGGCGAGGACGTCGGTGACCTCCCGGGTCACCGGCTTATCCCCCAGAACCAAGGGCAGCCCGCTGACCGGTTCGGCGGTGCGGAAGGCCAGCCGCGCCACCTCGTGCCAGCCTTGGTCGAACGTCTGTCCGGCGGGCAACGACACCCCGATGCCCACACGGCCCGGCTGGTCGGCGTTGAAAAGCAGCGTCGCCCCGGGCGCCTGGGAACCGGGCACCACTTCGAGCAGCTCGGCTTGGGCGGGGTCGAACGAGACGCTGGCGCCGACCGAATTCTCGTCGCCCAGCGCAAACAACAACAACGGCGCCTCGACCCGCTCGGCGCTGAAGCCGTGGGCGTCGTCCACCCGAAGCAGCCGCCCGACCACCAGGCGGGCCGGTCGGCTGACGGCCGAGCCAACCCGATTCGAGATCACCACGGAATACTCGCCCGCCTGTTCCTCCGTGAGGTTCTCCAACACCAGGGTCGGGTCGGTGGCCCCGGCGATGTTCTGGCCGTTGAAGCGCCACTGGTAGGAGAGCGGCTCGGTGCCGACCACCTCGACGCTGAAGGCCACCGTGCCCCCGGGCGCGCCGGCGGTGCTCTCGGGCTGGGCCGTGATGCGCGGCGCGGAGAGGATGTCCACCGCCCCCGCCACGCCGGTGAAGGCGCGGTCATGACCGTCCACCCCCGCCATCGAGGCCGGCAACGGCGTCGCCGCCCAATCCAGCGGTGTGGCCACCGCCTCGCCAATGGCCTGAAAGGAAAGGTTCAACACCGTGGCATCGCCGCCCGCCAGCGGTTGGCCGGGCGGCCGCGACCACGCCAATCCCACGCGGCCTTCGCCGAGTTCCGTGCCATTGATCAGCACCGACGCGCCGCCGACGCCCTGCGCCCCGGCGAAGCGCAGCGCCTCCGGATCGAACTGCACCGAGGCCGTGAATGCCTGCTCGCCCCCCAGCGCATGCAGCCGGACCGGCACCTCGACCTTGTTGCCTTGGAGGACCTCGACCGCCCCGAAGCTCAGCGTCCGTTCCTCCGCACTGAGCTGGATCGCCGCCGGCTGGCTCGTCACCGTGCCCAACGGATTGGTCACCACGACGGTGTAGTCGCCGGTCTCGGCGGCGGTGACGGCGGCCAGCGTCAGTTGCGACCCGGTTTCGCCGGGCAGATCGGCCCCGTCTTTCTGCCATTGGTAGCTCAACGGGGCCGACCCACGCGCCACCACCGTCAGCGTGACGGCTTCCCCTTCCCGCACGGTCTGGGCCGCCGGCTGGACCACGATGGCCGGGCGGCGTTGATCCTCGATGCCCAGGGGCAGCCCCTCCGGCAACGGCCCGCCCATCTCCGCCACCTCGCCGTCGGTCAACGTCCGGGCATAGAGCTGGATGCTGTTGACGAAGCCGGCCGCGGTTTCGTTGTTGTCCTCCGTGAACAACAGCGCCTCCGGCCCGAGGGAGTAGGCGTTGTCGATCGTGGTCGAGATCCGGTGCCGATGGACCAGCACGCCATCGACGAACTTGCCCACCGTGCCGGCGCTGACGTCCACCGCGAAGGCGATCCGATGCCACTGGTCCGGCGTGACCGTCCCTTGGCCGTGCTCGCCGCCGTCGCCCGAGATCCACAAGCCGTTGCCGGGGCCGACGTAGAACTCCGCGTCCTGGCCGTTGTTCGGGTCCGTTTGCAGGAGCGCCCGCCAACGGCGGTCCGACGAGGCCGGGAACATCACGTCGAACACGATGGTGTACCGGTTGAGCCGGTTGCCGCCGCCGTTGCCGCCGGCGTCATGGAACAGCCGGTACCCCTGGCTCCGGGTCGCCCGCGGGAAACCCATCGTGCCGGCCGGCACGCCGCCGATTTCCTGGACTTGGAAGGTCGTCACCTCGGCGGTGTTCCCGCGATAGGCGAGATCGCGCCCCACGGTGGCGGTCAACGTGCCGTGATCGAAGTCCCACTGGCCGATCAGGTCCGGACGCAGCCCCTCGCGCACCGTCAACCGGGCTTCGGCGCTGGTGACCGAGCCGGCCGGATTCGAGACAATCACCCGGTAAAGCCCGGCATCGGCCGGACCCACCTCCCGCAACGCCAACAAGGCGCTGGTCGCGCCCGGCAGGTCGGCGCCGTCGCGCTGCCATTGGTAGGTCACCGGCGCGGCGCTTTCGACCGCCACCGAGAAGAGCGCGTTGGCCCCGGCGTAGATCGTCAGGTCCGCCGGCTGGCGGGTGATGGTCGGCGGCAGCAACGGTTGCACGTGAACCACCCCGTCGGCGTAGCTGGCGGCGAGGTTGTTGCCGGTGACATCGACGGCCTCCCGAACCACCGGATCGTCGCCAAACCGCACCGGCACATCGCCGGCGCCCCCGCGGGCGGTGAAGCGGAGTTGAACCAACGGGTATTCGCCGCCCGGGAAAGGCGTGTCTGGCGGCATGGCCACCACGAATCCCACCCGGCCTTCGCCGGCAGCAGCGCCGTTGACCTCGAGCCGGGCGCCGGCGGCCTCCGGCCCCAGAATGGCCTGCTGGAACACCAGCCGGGCGGGATCGAACGACACACTCCACCCCAGCGCATGTTCCCAGCCGTCGGCCTGCAGGGTGACGGGCACGGTGACGGGGCGGGTGTCCACCGCCTCCACGGTTCCGAGCGTCAGGCGGGTCGCCGCCTGTCCGCCCGTCCCTCCGAGCCATCCCGCGAGGCAAATGAGCATCGCGGCCTTGGTGCGGCAACTGAATCGCTTCATGGCGCTCTCTTGGGTCTGATTGATCCACGTCGCGGGGTTCACCGGCCGGGCGCCACCCGGAAGAACCGGTGGGAATCGCCGATCGGCAGAACCAGCCGCGCCTGGCCATCGGGCCCGGCCGTGACGGCCTCACCCGCCGCCGTCCAGTCGGTGAGGTTGGTCGAGGTCTCGAACCGCACCACCGCGCCGGGCACGGTCTGGTAGGTCACCCGCACCGTGCCGGCCGCCAGCTCCGCCCGGAGCACCCCCATCGCGGGCGGGGCCCATGGACCGCTCGCTTCCGCGGCCGTCAGCATGAGCGTTTCGGCTTCCACGCCGGCCGCCTCCAAGGCCACCGGTTGCGAGCTCAGCGCCACGCGGGCCGGCTCGGCCGAAAGACGCTGGAAACGGACGAGGGCGATCTGGTTTTCGCCCGGCAGGAGGCGTTTGCCGGCCGGCAGGGCCAGCGCCACACCGATCCGCCCTTCCGCGGCTTCGCGGTCGTTGACCACCAACATGGCGCCCGGCGCCGAGTCGCCCGCCGACACCCCGGCCAGGGCCAGCCTCCGGGCGTCGAAGGAGAGACTGAAGCCCAGCGAGTTCTCGTCGCCCATGCCGCGCAACATCACCGCCAGTCGGAGCTCGCCCGGCTCCGCCGTGGTGTTGAGCAGGTACAGCTCACGGGCCGCGGTGGGCGCCGCGGACGCCAAGCCGTCGAGACCCAGCGGCGAAATGCCGTTCGGCCCGCCGGCGGGTGTCTTGGGATCCAAGCCCGCCGCGTATCGGCCGGCCTGGACCCAGTCGGCGATGCTGAGGACGCCGTTGCCCAGCGTGCTGCGCGGGGCGCAATCGGCCCGGGTGAACTCGCTGGCGTTGGCGGGCGTCTCCAGTCCCACCGCCATCCGGCCGACCATCGTCCAGTCGGCCACCCCCAGCGTGCCGTCGCCGGTGTTGCGCGGCATCAGGTCCGCCTCGAATCCGGCGCCCGGATCCGAGGTGTCCACGCGCACCGTGGCCACCTCGCTGGTGACCGAGCCGATGGCGTTCTGGGCGACCACGTGGTAATCGCCGGCTTGGGCGGGCTGGATGTTGGCCAGCTCGAGCAGCGGCCGGGTGGCGCCCGGAATGGGGTTGCCGTTGAAGTACCACTGGTAGGTCAGCTCGCCCACACCCCGGGCCTCGGCCAACAGCCGCGCCGTCTGGCCTTGGAAGACCGTCTGGCTCTGTGGCTGCCGGACGAAGGACGGCGAGTAATCGCCCCAATCGGCCAACGTGGCCGTGGTGCCGTTGTTCGGGTCGCTGGTGGCGGCGCAGGGGGCGATCCCCACCAGGAGCGTGTCGGGCAGCTCGAAGGTGGTCTGGGCCCGTTGGACCCAGTTTTCGCCGTCGGTGCTGGTGTAGGCCCGGAAGGTGTTCCCGGAACGCTGGAGGCGGATCCAGGCGTTGGGCAACGGCACGCCGCCCAGGTCGCCCGCCCA
>RFJD01000349.1 GCA_003695015.1 Verrucomicrobiota bacterium
CTCCTGGTAGTTGAAGTGGTTGGCGAACGGGAACCACGGCCGCTTGGCCGGGAACGGGTTCTGCCCGAGCGCCACCTTCTTTTGATACTCGCTGCTTTCCTCGTATTTGGCTTTGACACGGGTGAACTGGATGCCGCTGGGCGACACACCGCCCACGACGGTCTTGGGCGAGAACTTGTTGCCCGGCTTGCCGCCGGTCTCATGCCAGTGGCCGCCGCCAAAGGCGTGGCCGCCCTTCCAGTTGAAGTTGCCCAGCAGGGTGTTGAGCGTGAAGATGCACCAGCCGTTGTAGGTGCCGTTGGTGTGCTTGGCCGGACCGCGATAAAACTCCACCGACACCTTCCGACCGTGCGAGGTCAGCTCGCGCGCCACTTCGACGATCGTTTCCTCCGGGATGCCGCAAATCTGCGACCATTCGGCAATCGTCCGGCTACGGGTTTCATCGGCGTAGATCTGGAAGGCGGTCTTGCACGGGATGCCGTTGACCGTCACCTCGCCCGGCAACAGCTCCGCGGCATCCACCGTGTTGTAGATGGCCGCGCCGCCGTTGGCCCACACCACGAACTGGTCGGAGGTGCCGCCTTCCAAACCTGCCTCGTCGGCGCGCAGAAAGCCGGCTTCGTGACCATCAACGATCTTCACCAAGAAGGTGGCGTCGGTGGTGTTCAACTCGCCGGTGGGATTGGCGGCGCCGTCGTGCGGCCGCTGCAGGAAGGCGAGGTTGTGTTTGTTGTTGTCGATGATCCAGCGCCCAATGGCCAGCGCCAGGGCGGCGTCGGTCCCGGGGATGATCGGCAGCCACCAGTGGGCCTTGCTGGCCGCCACATTGTAACGCGGATCCACGATCGCCAACTTGCCGCCGCGGCTGAGCAGATTGATGGCCTTGCGTGACTGGGCCACAAACGGGAAGTTGGCCGCCATCGGGTCGCTGCCGAACCAGATGACGAACTCGCAGTTCGCCAAGTCTGTGCTGGCTTTTTCGCTGGTCTTGCCGCCGAAGTCCTTGTTGCCCAGCGCAATTTCATACGCCACGTGATGACTTGTTTCGCAAACGCTGGTGTGATCGTGCCGTTTGTTCGTGGTGCCGAAGGAGTTCCCCCAGAACCGGTCGGTGAATTCCTTCTGGCCATGCTCGTTGCGCCCGCCGGTGAAAAGCACCTTGTTGACGCGCGGCCCCAGCTCGGGCGCCTCGGGATCGATCGGGTTATTCAAATCGCGCAGCGCCTTGAGCCGGTCGCCGATCTCTTGGAAGGCCTGCTCCCAAGAGATCGTTTCCCACTGGCCCGAACCGCGCGGGCCGACCCGCTTGAGCGGTTCCTTGATCCGGTAGGGGTTGTAGATGGTCTGAACGCCAGCCGCGCCCTTGGCGCACACCTTGCCCGAGATGGCCTTGGCTTCGGCCGGGTCGGTGGCGTAAGGCAGATGCGGCTCCAGCGTGTTCGGATGATAGGGATTGCCCTCGATGCGCGTCAGAATGCCGTCCACGATGCGGCACTTGATCCCGCAGGCGCTGTGGCACTGCAGGCAGACGCTGTACTTGACCTCCACCCGCGGGTCGGTATCGACCAAGATCGGGTTGCCGAAGTTGATGTGCTCATCAGCGTTTACGCGGAAAAAAGAACCGGCGAAGGCCGTGCCCGCCGCCAGGGCGGAGCTGAGCTTGAGGAAGGCGCGACGATCCATGCCGCGCGGCGTGTTCTCGTGTTGCATCTGGCTTTTCATTGCAGGGATCCGTTGAAGGTTGGGTTCACAGAGGTGACTTCCGGTGGCGTCCCTCAGCGGACGTACAGGGAGACGGTGCTGAACCTGCCGTGGCAGGTGGTGCAGAGGTTTTCCTCGACGTTGACCTGCCGGCGCAGGCCGCCGGCGGAATGGTTCAGGAAGTCCGGACCGATCCGCCCTTCACGCGTTTCGCGCTGGTGGCAGGTCCGGCAGCCTTCGTCCCCTTCGCCGGCATAGACACGATGAACCAGGAGGCTGTGGTAGCTGGGGGTCTCACCGTCCAGGCCCTTCTCCTCGGCCTTGGTGCCGTGACACACCGTGCAGAAGTTGATGTAGGAGTCGGACTCCGGGTCGTGCCAAGCCATCAGGTCGAGGCTGATGGTCTTGGCCGGCACCGGGATGGTGCTTTCCCCGGCCTTGGTGACCAAGCGGATGAAGCCATGGCCTCCCCGCGGGAGCTGGCCCGTCCAACTGTTGCCGCGGATCGGCCACTCGGTGCCCGGAACCGCCTGCCAGACCGGCGGGTTCAGGGTCGCGGTGTACTGGACCGTCACGTCTTCAGTCCGGCCTTGCCAGGCCAGCGTGGTGGTGCCGTCCGGCGCCACCTGCAGCATGGTGATGCGGAATCCGGTTCCCTGGGCATGGACCGCCGGCAGGGCAAGACCCAGCGCCAGCCCCAGACCCAGGAGGATTCCGATGGGATGTGGTTTCTTGGTTCTCATGGTGTCGTTGCTTTGTCAGGGTTCGGCTTGCGAGCAGGGTCCACCCGGACCACTGCCGGAAAGGGAGGATGCGTCGGCCGCCGGGGCGCAGCCGGCCGAGGGGGCGGGCTGCTCGGTGGCGGGCATGACGTCCGCCAGGGTCAGACGGGAAAGTTCCTTGGTGATGTCCGCGCGGACGCGGTCCCACAGCGCCCGGGTGGGGCATTCAGCGAGCGCGCCTTCTTCGAAGCCCAGCAGGCACGGCTGGATCCAGTCCGGGCCCTCGACCGCTTCCACGATTTCCAAGAGCGGGATTTGGCGCGGCGGCCGGGCCAGCGCGAACCCGCCGCCGACACCCCGCCGGCTTTGGACGAGGCCCTTATGGGCAAGTTGGAACAGAATCTGAGACAGGTAGGGCTTCGGCACCCCGGCGCATCGGGAGATGTGCGTTGCCGGGTGCCAGTGGCAACGCGCCTGACCGATGCAGGCCATCGCCCGGATGGCGTAACCGACCGTTTTGGAGAAGCCCAGCATTGGTTTGTCGGTCGTTGGCGGTTGTTACTGCTCGCGTTGCTCATCGCTGATGATAGGGGAAAGGGCCGGGAGGTGAATTAAAAAATCACGTTCCGCATCAGGTATTTGTTAAGCAAATCTCATTCATTAGCACAACCATCTCCAAGTCCCCGTGGCGCGGCGTCCGGCGGCTTCCGGTGGCGGGGTGTTTTCCCCAAACGTCGCCCCCCGGGGACGGTTCCCCGCCGCGGCGACCGGCGCGGCGGGCGGCCGGAGGGGTTGGGGCTTGCGGAGAAGGGCCGCCCCTTGCGAGCATGCGGTCATTCGCCGGGCCGGCGTGGCGGAATGGGCAGACGCAAGGGACTTAAAATCCCTCGACCGATCC
>RFJD01000350.1 GCA_003695015.1 Verrucomicrobiota bacterium
CTACGCCGCCGGCCCGTTGGGCGAGTTCTACCAAGCCGACGCCGGGCTGAGGGATCAGGGCAGCCGGACGGCGGCGGAGGCGGGGTTGTACCACCACACCACACAGGTGAACCAAGCCGTTGAAGGCGATTCCACCGTGGACGTGGGGTTCCATTACATCGCCGTGGACATCACCAGCGGCGCCCCGCTCGACTCCGATGGCGATCAGCTCCCGGACTACGTGGAAGACCTGAACGGCAACGGAACGCTTGACCCGAGGGAAACCGACCCTTTGCAGGAGGACACTGACCACGATCATCTGTGCGATTTCGACGAGTGGTACTGGTATCTGCTCCACCCTTACGGCGGTCCATACGACCCGCGGCATCCGGACACCGACAGGGATGGTTGGCCGGACGGCGCCGAAGCGGCTTTGGAGGATCCGCAGTGGTGCGTACTCTATCCTCATGACTACACCTTGTGGGCATGGCGGGACTTCGACACCCTCGGACGTTCCCCCGCCCTTCCTGATGCCGAGGTGACCATGACGTGGGAACACGATCAGCCGGGGAGCCTGGATCGGGAGGGTGATTACGCGGAGTGCCACGAAGATCCGCCGCCCGAAACGATCCTTGGTGAAGGCGATCTACTGGAATGGCCGGCGGACGGCGACGGTACGGAAAAGCACTGGCACACGACTTACGGGGATCCGAACACCCGGGTGTGGGGAGAGCCTTCTGGCATTCCCCGGCCGCCCTCTTCAACGGTGGCCGTGCCGTGGGAGTATCGTGGCATGTTTTCGATGACGATGGACCCGCCTTCCAGTGGCACATACATAAGGGACGCATACACCACGGTTTACCTCAAGACGCATGTGCCCCAGTGGCCCAAGGACAAGATTTCCTTGATCCTGGGCTGTTGGGCTTGGGATTTGACCAGCGGGAGCAGCTTGGATCCGACGGCTACCGGTTATGGCTTGGGCGAGCCGGTCACCGGCGATCGCACCACCCCCGTGGATGCCGTGGCAACTCCCATTTCAGTTGCGGGACAGGTGGGGCATGTGCCTTCCGCCGGCAACTACGTCAATGTGATGGTCCAGTGGGGCAAGGAAGACGATGCGGAGGTGACGCCAGAAATTGCGCTGCAATGGTACGACTATGAGATGCAGGTGAGTCTGCCGCATCCCATCACCCTGACTTGGTCTCATCACCCCGGCGTGACCAGTCTTCCCGACCTGCAGGCGGCCTTCGACGAAGGAGCCCGATTGTTGGCCCGGGATGACGACGGGCCGGGTGAAGGTGGGGATCAGGACGACTGGGCATGTTACTTGGAGTTTTTCATTCTTACGCCTAAGGCTAGCGAATTCCCCGAGGACTTCAGCGGAGATGAGTTCATAAGAGTCACGGATTTCGACGAGTTACTCATGCTGCAACAGGCGCCTTTTGCCAACATCAAACTGGTGGAGTCGATTTCCATCGACCGGGGTGAGAACGACCTGTGGAAACCGCTCGGGTTCGCGGTACCCCCGAATGGAATGGTGCTAACCGTGGCAGGGGTCGATGCGGTGACTGTGGTCCACGAGCTGGGTCATCTGTGCGGTCTGGAACACCGGACAAACAATGCGGATGCCATCATGTATCCTGTTCATGGGGCCCGTGATGAAGTCTCGCGCCCAGAGGCGTCGAAGTACCTGCAGTGTCACTTGGCTATATGGGGATGGTGAGCATGAAGCGAGTTGCACTCACTCTAACCGGGCTGGCGGCGGCGGGCATGGCGGTTGTTGGCGCGATGTTTTGGCTGCTGAGCCGCGCGCCAGAACAGGGGGCGGACGGCACGGCTGCCGCGGGCAGTGCTGCGCTGGGGGACCGCCAACCAGGAGCCGACGCCGGCGATGGGAAGTTGTTGGGGGACGTTGCCGGACCTGAGCCGCATCCGTCCGGTCGAGTACGGCGTTCTCGCAATCCGGACGCGGTGCCGGTCAACGAAGGAGCCGGATTGCCCACGGCGACAACCCAGGAGGTGCTTGTGCGGCAGTACCGTACTGCGCCGAACCCGGCCACCCGGATCGAGACTCTGCGTCTGTTGGCGAGGAGCCGTGCGAAGGAAGCCGTTCCCTTGGTCGGCCGGGCGCTTACCAACGACTTCGGAGGGCAACTGCTCGATGACGAAGTATTCGAGGGTTTCAAATCACTTCCGTTCAGTTTGGTTGGGTTGGGTCGCGCCGATCCGCAGGTCCTCGCTTTTCTGAGGTCGCTCTGTGATCCCGCGTACTGGCAGGCCTTGGAAGTCGATCATCGGCTTCCCCACTGTCCCGGATGGGGGCGCACATCGGACATTCTCTTTGCCTCGGCACTTTACGCGGTGGCGCATATTGCCGCCCCCGACACGATGAAGTTCTTCGAGGGTTTGAGGTCGGGCCCGGCTCGTCAATGGTCCCGAAAGCACCGCCGAGATCTACTCGAAGCAGTGTTCCGATATCGCTGGGAGGAGGTGCACAAGAGCCGGGATGGACAGGCGGGGGACGGGTACGAGATGGCCGAGAAGTACATCGAATGGCTGCAGACTGAGGAGGGCAGGGACTGGAATGCTTGGGCTGGGCAGTGAGAGCGTATGAATAAGCGATCACGAGGGCCACGGCCGACGTCCTTGCACCTTGATCGAAAGGAGTGCGGAGATAGCGTGGCTAGGATGCAACGGTGTTGGTGGCTTGCGATCGTGGTCGGCGCCGGGGTGCTGGTGCTGGTTGGCCTCTGGCTGAGGCTGACGCTGCCGGAGCAGCCGGCGGATGTGGCGGGAGGTCCGCGGCCGTCCGGGAGCGAAAGGGCTGGCGGAGAGGAGGCAGGGGCGGAGAGGCCGTCGCAGCCGGCGGGTGCGGCGGCGCGGTTTGTGCCGGAGCGGCCGGCGGTGGAGGTGGCCGGGGCGTTTGCGTTGCCGGCGCTGCCGGAGGGGCAGGAGGCGGTTACGGTGCCAGAGGCGGCCTCCCGTGCCGTGGCGGCGGCGGGTTCGGCCGGGCCGGACCGGGCCGGCTGGGTGCTGGACTA
>RFJD01000351.1 GCA_003695015.1 Verrucomicrobiota bacterium
CGTCACTTGCTCGAGTTGTTGGCGGGCGTCGGCCAGGCGGTCGCTTCGTTCCAGGGCCATCGCCACGTAGAACGCCGGGAGGGGATCCTTGGGCGCGAGTTGGGCGGTGTTCTCGAAGGCTTGGCGTGCCTCATCCCAAAGGCCGTTGGCGGCATAGGCCAGGCCGAGCTGGGCGTGGGCATTGGGGTCGCGGGCGTGGCCGCGGGTTTGCTCGACGACCGCCTTCAGGTAGGCGGCGACCTGTGGCTCGATGGCGTTCCAGTCGGCCGGTTCGGGCGCCGGCAGGGGAGGGCGCAACCAGCGATCCACGAGTTGGTAGGCGGCGGCCGCCAGGCAGAGGATGCCCAGGACCAGGAGCCACTTGCGGGCGGTGTCGGTCGAACCGCCGGCGGTGGGGCGGTCTTCGGCGCGTTCGGGCGAGGGCCCGCGCGGCGCGGAATCTTCAGGTTTGCCAAACATGAGCGTCGATCGGTTCCGGATCGGAAACGAGGCGGCATCATGACAACAACCCCCGTGGCCGTCAAACGACTCGGGGGATTCGCGGGGCGGGGCGGGGCCGGTTCCGGGGCATCCTTTCCGCCGGACGCTTGCGGGCGGCCGGGCGGACCATATAGCCTCGCCTCCGCCAAATATGAGCAATGCCACAGGCTCCAACGACCACGCCGGGAGCGGGAAACCCCGCCCCTCGGACTTCATCCGGGACATCGTCGCCGCGGACCTGGCCTCCGGCAAATGCCGGGAAGTGGTGACGCGGTTCCCGCCCGAGCCCAACGGCTACCTCCACATCGGGCACGCCAAGTCCATCTGCCTCAACTTCGGCATCGCTGTCGAGAACGGCGGCCGTTGCAACCTCCGGATGGACGACACCAATCCCACCCGTGAGGAGGCCGGCTACGTCGAGGCGATCATTCGCGATGTGGCGTGGCTGGTGGAGGGCTGGGCGGACCATTGCTTCAAGATGAAGCCGCGGGGGGCGAAGCCGGTGGTGACCGAACGCGACGGCCGCCGGGACTACTACATGCCGCCCGCGGAGAACGTCCCATCCGCCGAGCTCGCCAATCCCCGCTCGGCCGTGGTCGAGCCCTTCTACGCCTCCGATTACTTCGAGGCCCTCTACGACTACGCCCTCCAGCTCATCCGGGCCGGCAAGGCGTACGTTTGCGACCTCTCCGCGGAGGAGATGGAGGAATACCGCGGAACCCCGGAGAAGCCCGGCCGGGAGAGCCCCTATCGCAACCGCTCCGTCGAGGAGAACCTGGACCTGTTCCAGCGGATGCGCGCCGGCGAATTCCCCGACGGGGCCCGGACCCTGCGGGCGAAGATCGACATGGCGTCACCCAACATCTGGATGCGCGACCCCGTGCTCTACCGCATCCGGCACGCAGCCCATCATCATGCCGGCGACCAGTGGTGCATCTACCCCACCTACGACTTCGCCCACTGCCTCAGCGACTACATCGAGGGCATCACCCACAGCATCTGCACCTTGGAATTCGAGGTGCACCGGCCCCTCTACGACTGGATCCTGGAGAACCTCAACCTCCCCCGGCCGCTGCCCCACCAGTACGAATTTGCCAAACTCATCCCCAGCTACACGGTCGTCTCCAAGCGCAAGCTGGTGCAGCTCGTCAACGAGGGGATCGTCCGCGGCTGGGACGATCCGCGCCTGCCGACGCTGGCCGGGCTGCGGCGCCGGGGCGTTCCCGCCCAAGCCATTCGCGACTTCGCCTACCACATCGGGGTGACGAAATACCCGAGCCTGACGGACATCGCCGTCTTGGAACACACCATTCGGGACGATCTGAACCGGCGCGCCCTGCGGCGGCTCGCCGTCCTTCGTCCGGTGAAACTGGTCATCACCAACCTGCCCGAGGGGCATCGCGAGGAGGTCGAGGCCGTGAACAATCCGGAAGACCCGGCCGCCGGCACACGCCGGGTGACCTTCACGCGGGAGGTGTACATCGACGACCAAGATTTCATGGAGGAACCGCCGCCCAAGTACCATCGCCTGCGGCCGGGTGGGGAGGTGCGGTTGAAATATGCCTACATTGTCCGTTGTGACGAGGTGATCAAAGGACCGGACGGTCGTATAAAGGAGCTTCGTTGCACGGCCGACCTCGGGAGCAAGCGTGGCGGTCCCACGGCCAACCGCAAGGTGAAGGGCACCATCCACTGGGTCAGTGCGGCTGACTCGATACCCGCGGAGGTGCGTCTGTATGACCGGCTGTTTACCGTGCCGGAGCCGGATGCCGACGGGGCGGACTTCCGCCAGTTCATCAATCCGAACTCCTTGGAAGTGGTCGAGGCACGGCTGGAATCGGGTCTTCGCGAGGCGCGTGCTAATGAGCATTATCAGTTCGAGCGCCTTGGTTATTTCTATCTCGATCCCGACTCGACTGCGGACCGATTGGTCTTCAATCGCACCATCACCTTGCGGGATACGTGGGCGAAGCTGCAGTCGCGGCAGCAGCAACGGTAGCCGGTCGGCTGGAGCATCCTTCTCGAGACCGACCGGCGGCTCTTCCAAGATATATATGGCCCGGGCCGCTGGGCGGGATGTGGCCTGAGACGCCTCGTTGCGGCCTGGACAGCTTCCGGACCTGCAGTTTCCGAAGGGGGAGCGTCGGCGTCGTTAATTTCTTGTATTTTTCCTCTTGCACTGTGGCGGGGCGTTGTGCATTCATAGTGCCGGTTGCCTTAAGAACGTGTCTGCGTCATTCGACAAAGTCACGACCCTCGATCTTGGCGAGCGGTTGTTGAATGCCGGGCTCCTGACGGAACCCCAACTGGAGCTTGCCCGACGGGAGCAGCGTCTTCGCGGCCAGCCGTTGAGCAAGGTGGTGGTTGATCTGGGGCTGGTGGACCCGGAGCGGGTGGCGGAGTTTCTGGCCAGTCAGACCGCCACCGAGCGTGTTTCTCTCACCCCCGATTTGATCGACCCAACGGCGGTCGAGTTGATCCCCAAGTCCCTGGCCCGCGAGCTGCGTTTGATTCCCCTGCGTTTGGAGGACGGCGGGCTGACGGTGGCCATGGCGGATCCCTCCGACATTCGGGCCATCGACCGTGTGCGCCAGTTGACCGGCTTGCCGATCCGTATCGTGGCCGCGACCGAGCGCGATATTTTCGATCAGCTCGAGCGGCTCGATGATCACGTGGAGGACATCCAGGAGTCCATCGACCAGATCATCGCCACGCGGGAGAAGGAGGCGCAGATCTACGGGGAAACCGGGCCGGACTTGGAGGAGCTGGCGGAGTCCACGGAAGGCGAGGCCCCCACCATCTCGTTGGTCAGCCAGATCATCAAACGGGCCGTCGAACGGGGCGCCAGTGACATCCATTTCGAGCCGGAGCAGCGGCTGATGCGGATCCGGTTCCGCATCGACGGGGTGTTGCAGCCGGACGTGTTGATTCCCAAGACGGTCATGCCCCTGGTCATCGCCCGCCTGAAGGTCATGGCCGAGCTGGATGTTTCGGAAAACCGGGTGCCGCAGGACGGCCGGGCCTCGGTGTTGGTGGGCCGGAGGGTTTACCATCTGCGGGTGTCCACGCTGCCGACGGCCTACGGCGAGAGTGTGGTGCTGCGCATTCTCACCAGCAGCGCCGAGTTCCTGAACCTGAGCCGCCTGGGGATGGCGGAGGATGTGGAAGCGGCCATCCGGGAGGCGATCGAACGGCCCTACGGCGTGTTGATCGTCACCGGCCCCACTGGCAGCGGCAAATCCACCACCTTGTACGCCATCCTGCGGGAGGTCTGCACCGGCGAGCGGAGCATCTTCACCCTCGAGGATCCGATCGAGTACCGGATGCAGGGGATCCGGCAGACGCAGATCCGGGAGGAGGTCGGGCTGACCTTCAGCGCGGGATTGCGGGCTCTGTTGCGGCAGGACCCGGACATCATGCTCATTGGCGAGACCCGGGACACCGAGACGGCGCAGTTGATGGTTCGGGCGGCGCTGACCGGCCACTTGGTGTTCACGACGCTGCACACCAACAACGCCGCCGGCGCGATCCCGCGGCTGATCGACATGGGCGTGGAGCCGTATCTGCTGCCCGACAGCCTCATCGGCGTGCTGGCCCAACGATTGGTCCGCAAGCTTTGCCCGCAGTGCCAGCAACTGGTGGAGAACCCGGAGCAGATTCTGGAGGATCTGAACGTCACCCCGCCGGAAGGGACGCCGGTTCAACTGTGGGCGCCGGGCGGCTGCATGCGTTGCGGCAACACCGGTTATCGCGGCCGGCAGGGCATCTTCGAGCTGATGATGATGGACCACCGCTTCCACCAGCCCATCGTCCGGCGGGCCGGCGCCCCGGAGTTCATGCGGCTGGCCCGGGCAGGCGGCATGCGGACGATGTTCGAGGACGGCATCCGGCAGGCCTTGCTGGGTGTCACCACGGTGCAGGAGGTGTTGCGGGTGACCCGTTGCGTCACCGAGTGAATCGGAGGTGAGCCATGCAGACCTACTTGTACACCAGCCTCAATCAGCAGGGACGACGGGTCCGGGGGCGGATGATGGCCAGCAACGAGGAAGTGCTGGAGAAGCGCCTCCGCAGCATGGGCCTCTGGTTGATGGAGGCGGAGGTGGACGACGGTTCCTCGGCCGAGCTGCTCGTCAAGCCCCGCAAGCCGGTCTTTGCCCGTGGCAACCGCCGCGAGATGATCGACCTCTGCACGCTGATGAGCGTGCAACTGCGGGCCGGCGTCTCGATGTTGTCGGCTTTGGAAACCGCCGCCGCGGACACCAAGAGCCGGCGGTACCGGGTGGCGTTGGAGGAAGTGCGCCGGCTGGTCGAGGCGGGCGAATCCCTGCATGACGCCATGCGTCGTTTCCCGGCGTGTTTCCCGCCCTACTTCACCAGCCTCATCAAGGCCGGCGAGGAGAGCGGCACGCTGCCGGACACCTTCGCCGAATTGAAGCGCTACCTCGAGTGGCAGGAGCAGATCATTTCGGACGTCCGGCAGGCGACCATCTATCCGGTGATCGTCCTGCTGTGCGTGATCCTGTTTGTGCTGGGGCTGTTCAGCTACGTGATTCCGAAGTTCGAGAAGCTCCTGGCCACGGCCGGCGCGGAACTGCCGACCATCACCAAGGTGGTCTTTGCCCTCGGCGATTTCGCCGAGCGGACGTGGTGGATCTGGCTGCTGGCCTTGGTCGTCATCCCGGTGGTGATCCAGATCTTGAAGAGCAAGATTCACACCGTGGGGGTTCTCTATGACCGGGTGAAATTCCGGGTGCCGTTGTTCGGAGAATTGAACCGCATGCTGGTGATGGCGCGGTTCGCCCACAATCTGAGCATGCTCTACAAGTCGGGCATTGTGATCATCAACGCCCTCAAGCTGTGCGAGGACCTCCTGCGCAGCGCCCTGATGATCGACGTGCTGACGGACGTCCGCGAGCGGGTCACCGCCGGGGAATCGCTCAGCGAAGCGTGCCGCAAGCACGCCGTCTTCCCGCCCTTGGTGATCCGCATGCTGTCGATGGGCGAGCGCACCGGCGCCTTGGACGAGGCTTTGGACAACGTGGCGACCTACTACAACACGGTCGTGCCGCGCACCATCAAGAAGGTGTTCAGCGTGGCCGAACCGATGCTGATCCTGACGTTGGTGGGCATCGTGGGCTGCGTGGCCCTGGCCGTGTTCATGCCGATCCTTTCGCTGATGTCCGCGGCGCGGCGTTGAAGACCGACACTTTGTGAAACCGAACTGAACCCAACCCGGAATCGATGGCCATGAAAACGCGAACCAACCAGACACGAGGCAGGCCGGTCGTCGGCGGCGGGAGACGGCAGACGGGCTTCACCGTGCTGGAGTTCGTCGCCATGCTGGCCGTTCTGGCGATTCTGGCCACGACAGTTTCCACTCATGTTTTCAACCGGCTGCGGGACGAGGCCCGGAAGGCCGAGCAGACCTCCCTCCGCAACATGGCCAAGGCCTTCGAGAC
>RFJD01000352.1 GCA_003695015.1 Verrucomicrobiota bacterium
GTCCAGGTGTCGCTCGCGCCTTCCGATGGCTTGAACTGGGTTAGCGGGCCAATTCCCGATTCGGCCGCCCAGCTCGCGCAAGGCGAATCCCAAACGTTCACGCTGCATTATCAAGCGGCAGCAACGGGCCCGGTGGTGCTGATCGCACAAGCCGTGGGTGCCGAGGCCGACGGCACGAGAATCTTCTCAACCACCAGCGAGGCGACCGCGTTTGTCGGTGGCAAAGGCGATCTGCTGGTGCAGCCGTTCGACAGTTATAACACGTTCCCGCCTCACGGACCGCCCGAGCCGCCGAAGGTGCTCGGTGATGACTCGTATGCGGTCAGGAATCCGCCCACCTTCACCAGCTACGCCACGCACACCAACGAGGCTCTGTTCGCTTTGTTCGTCCAGAACGACAGCCAAGCGGCGGCCTCTTTCATTTTACACGCCGCCGAAACGACCGATTCGGATTGGCAGACCCGCTATCAGCTCGACGGCGTCAACGTCAAGCCCGCCCTGCTCGGCGAGGGGGTTCGCTTTGACAACCTGGCACCGGGCGAGTCCCGGAAGATCATGGTTTCCTTCCAAGCCGGACCGGGCGCGATGGTGCCCGATAAGATCAGCACGCTGTTCGAGTTGCAGTTGGCGGGAGGCAACGACCAGCCGACCGACAGCCTCCGGCTGCAAGCCACCGCCTTGGAGGCAGATCTTCGTGCGTCGCTCACGGCCCATGCCGACCCGCTGCGCCGAGGCTTCTACGATCTCGAACTGCGCGTGGACAATCTCTCCCCGAACACGATGGATTTCATCCAGCCGCTCATCGATGTCGGCACCGAGGGTCCTGGAAACATTCGCTATCTGGGCCAGCCCGATCCGTTCATGGTGGATGCCTTGCCGCCAGGAGCCAGTGCGGTCTTCCACCGCGCCCTCGAGCGGCTGGATGACCAGCCTGTGCGCATCAACGCACGCGCCGTCGGCCACCTGCACGGCACGGACCCGATTCTTTCCACTCTGGCTTCGGTCGATCTGGGCGAGGAAAGCGATCTGGGAGTGGCCCTCGAGCCAGTCCCCCAACGAACTCCGCTCGGGAAACCCTTCGAAGTTCGGGGCTTCATCGCCAACCGCAGCCTGGACCCGCTCCGCTTGCAACCCTTTGCGGCCGCGGATCTGACCACCACGGGCGACGGCGCCCTCGAAGTGGTGCAGGCGGAATTGCCGTGGCTGGAGCGGACCTTGCAACCGGGCGAGCGCTTTCCGGTGACGCTGGTTCTGAACGGCACCCGGGCCGGCGACGTGACGTTCACCCTTCAGGCCCGCGCTCTGAATCCGCTGGACGCGCTGGTCACCGCCACGGCCGGCGCCAAGACGGCGGTCATCAGCCGGGGCGACCTGCTGATCAAGGCGGCGCGCGAAGCGCCCTCCTTCTTTGCGGTCAACGATCAGTATCAAAAAGCGCCTTTCGGGGCCCAATATCGCAAAGCCTGGGTCAGCCTTACGCAAGGCGCCCGCTTCGACGTGCGGATCGAGAATGACAATCCCGTTCCCAGCGCGTTTGTCCTCCAGCCGTTGGCCAACCCGACGCAAAACTGGCGAATCGAGTATTGGCAGGGCGAGGACAACATCACCAGCCGGTTCACGGGCTCGGACGGCTTCCAAACCGGCGAGCTGCCGCCCGGCGGATCGCTTGCCTTCCAGATTCGCGTGCTGGCCGTCAATGACAAGGCGGAGCCGCAGGTGTTCGAATGGACCCTGGCCGACGCGGCTCATCCGGAGCAACCGACGGACGCCGTCGCCGTTGATGTCCATCTGGTGTCGTTTCCGCTTTCGATCACCCTCCATCGCATGACCGCAAGCGGTTATACGGCCGCCAGCATCTCCCCCAACAACGACGTGAACGCACCCCTGGTGCCGGTCACGGATCCGGACTTGCTCGCCGCTCAACCGGAAGTCACACGCGGTCTCGTGGCCGACGGCGTCACCCCGTTGGTGCTCCGGATTGCCCCGGATCCCCCCGAGGCCATCCAGGATTTCGATCCCGACCAGACGCTCGAGATCAAACCCGAAGTGAAGGCCATGATCGGCGGTTACATCGACCTGCCGGATATCATTTATAATACGGAAATCTTCTCCGTGCTGCGGGACGGTGTGTGGGAGCACGTGACCTCTTACCAGATCGCCCCAGTTACCCTGAGCAGACAACAGCCCGCGGCTTTTCTTCAAATCCCTCCCATCCCTTCCGACGCGGTGGTGCTGGATGCCGGCTCGACCTCGGTGCGAGTGAAGCTCGCGTTTCAGTCCGGCGACGAAACCCTGGCGGAAGCCGAAGTCGCCATCACCAAACCGCCGATCACGTTGATTCACGGGTATAACACCACCGGTGACTGGGGCGTGGAGGCGCTCCGCATTTTCCGGGAAACCCGGGAGCAGTCTCTGGTGGCCACCGTCCGCTACGGCGTTGAGGCGCCGGGCCGGGGCGAATTCTCCGCGGGCCAGACCTTCGTGGCCAGCCAGGCCGGATCTTATCTGGTGAACACCGTGGCCAGCTTCGCCGAACTCATTCCCATATTGACCACGGCGATCCGCGCGCGAACCGA
>RFJD01000353.1 GCA_003695015.1 Verrucomicrobiota bacterium
CGGCCGTAACTATAACGGTCCTAAGGTAGCGAAATTCCTTGTCGGGTAAGTTCCGACCTGCACGAATCGTGTAACGACCGAGCGACTGTCTCGGAGAGGCACTCGGCGAAACTGTAATGGCGGTGAAGATGCCGCCTGCCCGCAGTAGGACGGAAAGACCCTATGCACCTTTACTGTAAGCTGGTATTGGGTTCTGGTTATGGATGCGTAGCGTAGGTGGGAGACGTTGATGCAGTGGCTTCGGTTGCTGCGGAGTCGCAATGTGAAACACCACTCTTCCCTAATTAGAATCCTAACCCCGATTCCTGTGAAGCCAGGCGGGGGACAGTGCCTGCGGGTCAGTTTGACTGGGGCGGTTTCCTCCCAAAAGGTAACGGAGGAGCGCGAAGCTCGGCTCAGCACGGTTGGCAACCGTGTGTCGAGGGTATGGCTACAAGCCGGGTTGACTGCGAGACCTACAAGTCAAGCAGGTGCGAAAGCAGGCCCAAGTGATCCGATGGTGGAATGTGGAATTGCCATCGCTCAACGGACAAAAGGTACGCTAGGGATAACAGGCTGATCGCTGCCAAGAGTTCATATCGACGTAGCGGTTTGGCACCTCGATGTCGGCTCATCGCATCCTGGGGCTGAAGAAGGTCCCAAGGGTCCGGCTGTTCGCCGGTTAAAGCGGTACGCGAGCTGGGTTCAGAACGTCGTGAGACAGTTCGGTCCTTATCCACTGTGGGCGCAGGAGACCTGAGGGGTTCCTTCCTTAGTACGAGAGGACCAGGAAGGACGCACTTCTGGTGTGGCAGTTGTCCCGTCAGGGGCAGCGCTGCGTAGCCATGTGCGGACGAGATAAGCGCTGAAAGCATCTAAGCGCCAAGCTCTTCCCAAGATGAGGTCTCCCATCCGCGCGAGCGGACTGAAGACCCCAGGTAGACTACCTGGTTGATAGGCCGGGCGTGTAAGCGTGGCAACACGTTGAGCGGACCGGTACTAATAGGTCGTGAGGCTTGATCTCCTTTGTTCCCCGCCATCGGCGGGAGACGACGAAAGCCCGGCTGTGTGCAGTTTTCAGAGAGCACGGCTCTTTGGCAGATTTGATGGTGACCATAAAGCGGTGGTCCGACCCGATCCCATCCCGAACTCGGCCGTCAAACGCCGCATTGCCGATGGTAGTGCTTGTATAGCTTGCGCGAGAGTAGGTAGTCGCCATCGCCCCTACCCCGTCTTGCCGACTTGTTCGGCCAGGCGGGGTTGTTCTTTTTTCCGAAGGGCCGAAGGATCCCCGGGGGGCGTGGCGGACGATGGCAGTTGGCGTTGGTGCGGAGGGAGGCGTATGCTGGGGGCGTGCAGGCGTTGATTCGATTCGCGGGCATCTTGGTGGTCGTCGTCTGGCTGGGGGGCATGGTCTGCTTCACGCTGGTGGTGGGGCCGGCGTTTTTCTCGGCGGAAATGGGGGAGGTTCTTCCCCGACCGCACGCGGCCCGGGCGATCGAGGTGCTTTTCGAGCGCTATTACGTGGTGCAAATCGGGTGTGGGGCATTGGCCTTGGCGCAGCTGTTGGTGGAACGCGTGGTGAGCCGGCGTCGGGTGGGCCGCTGGCGGGCGGCCGTGCTGGGATTGATGGTGGCGGGAGCGGCATGGGGCGCCTACTGGTTGCTTCCGAGCATGCACAACCTGCAGGCGGTTCGGTACGGGCCGGGGCGAAGCGCGGAGGAGAGGCGGGAGGCGGCGGGGGCCTTCGCGTTTTGGCATGGCGTCTCGCAGGGCATGAATCTGGCCGGCATGGGCGTCTTGGTGTGGCACCTGTGGTGGCTGACGCGGCCGGAGGATCTGCGGAAGCCGTTGAGGTTGGGGCGATTCGGAGGTTGACAAGAGCCCCCTCTCGGGGGCATAAGGTGGGCGTAACCGACCGATACCCCAAGCAACAGGACGCTTCAGCCATGGCATCACACAACCAATCCGAAGACGGTCGCCCGTTCGGGGGCGGTGGAGGGCGCCGACCGCACGTGGAGGAAAACACGCTCCGGACGGCGGAGCTGAAGGTGGAGCGGAAGTTGTTCCTTTTCGCTCTGAAGGAGAACATCCGCGGCCGGTTTCTTCGGATCACGGAGGACGTCGGGGGGCGTCGGGATCACATCATTGTGCCGGCGTCGGGGTTGAAGGAATTCGCCCAAGTCATTCAAGAGCTTGCCGAATGGGCGGAAGCGAATGCCGGGGAGGCGGTTTCGGGCGAGCCGAAGGATGAAGCCGGGGAGGAGGCTCAGGATTCGGGCCAGCCGGATTCGGCTGCCAGCGACGGCGGCGGGGAGACCGGGGCCGGGTGAGCCGGCGCGGGCTCAGCCACGGGTTGGGAGCTCGGCGGTGGAAGGTTGCAATCGGGGAGCATCCCCCCAGAGCTGCTCGAGCGCATAGCGTTTTCGGGTCTCGGGGTGCATCACGTGCACGATGACGTCCAAGTAGTCGAGGACGATCCAGCGGGCGTTCCAAGAGCCATCGGTGCCGGCCGGCTTGAGGCCGGCGGTTTCGCGCACTTTGTCCACCAGCTCTTCGACGATCGCTCGAAGGTGGGGTTCGGTGCCTCCGGAGGCGATGACGAAGTAGTCGGTGATGGTGGAGATGCCCCGCAGGTCGAGCACGAGGACGTCTTCGGCCTTCTTGTTTTCCGCCAGTTGGCGGCAGAGCTGGGCCAGTGTTCGAGCGTCCATTGGCTTGAGCATGGTTTCAGGTGGCGTCGAGATAAAGTCCGATTTCGCGAATGGCTTCGGCCACGGCCGGGGGGGTCAGGGTGTGGATGGGGAGGCCCCGGGCGCAGCGGGTCCGGATTTCCGAGGCGGAGAGGTCGATGGGGTGACCGCGCAGGCGGACCAAGCGGAATCCGGATGGAGCCTCCGCAGGTTCCGCCATCCCGGGGCGCGGCACGATGACGAAGGTGGCCAGGCGGGCCAAGACGTCGGCTTCGCGCCATTGGTTCAAGGTGGGCAGATGGTCGGCGCCGACAAGGTAGAACAGCGCGGCGTCCGGGTGTTCGGCGCGCAGTTCCCTGAGGGTGTCCACGGTGTAGGAGGTGCCGCCGCGGTGGAGTTCGCGGAGGTCGATTTCGCAGCGTTCCCAGCCGGCGAAGGCGAGTCGGAGCAATCGGGCTCGGACGGGCGCCGGTGCGAGGGGTGAGTCCGGTTTGAATGGCGATCGGGCGGCCGGGACGATCAGGAGGCGGTCGAGGCGGAGCTCTTCAAGGGCGGCGGCCGCCACCATGAGGTGGCCGTGGTGGACCGGGTTGAAGGAGCCGCCGTAGATGCCGATGCGGGTCAACACGGGGCGAGGGTCAGCCGGTGGTGCGGGCGACGGCGGTGGGCGGGGGCTCGGGTCCGGTGCGCTCGGATCCGGCTTCGGCGGATTCGAGGACGCCGCGGGTGCGGGGGAAGAGCCGGACGGCCTCGATGATCATCCACACTTCCAAGGCGACGGTGGCCAGACTGATGCCGACCAAGAGCCATTTGCGCTGGCTAATCCAACTGGGCATGTCGCCGCTGCCCAGGAAACATTGCGCCAGCATGGCCCAAAGCGGCATGAGCAGCATGAAGGCCATGGGCAGCAAAATGAACCAGACCGGCTTGCCGCGCCGCCAGAGGTAGAACACGACGACCAAGAACGCCAAACCGCCCAAGAGCTGATTGGTGGCGCCGAAGAGGGGCCAGAGGATGAGGCCTCCTTTGCCGGCGTTTTCCCATGCCCAAGCCTGTCCGCCCGGGGGCACGGCCGCCAGGAGCGCCGCGGTGACGACGGCCAGCAGCGTGGCACCGTGCCGGTTGCCCAACAACGCCCAAACCCCGGCCGGATGCCTCCGGTTGTCCCGCTCCGGCCGGCCCAGCGTGCGGGCCAGTTCCTGGATGACGTAGCGTTGGAGCCGGCATGCGGTGTCCATGGTGGTGCCGGCGAAGGAGGCCACCAACACGCCCATGATGGCGGTGGCGGCGTTGGCGGAGAACCCGAGGGCGCGAAGGAAGTTGGCGGCGCCGTCCACGAAGGCTCCGACCTTCCGGGCCAGTGCGCCGGCGGCGGCCCAATCGGTGTAGCGGCTGGCCCAAGCTTCATGGCCGGTGAGAATTGAACCGCCTTGGGTGATTCCCAAGCCCAAACCCGCGGCGCAGGCGAGGATGACGAGCACGGCGAGAAACCCTTCCAGCAACATGGCTCCGTAGCCGACCAGCCGGGCGTCCGGTTCCCGTCGAAGTTGTTTGCTGCTGGTGCCGCTGCTGACCAGGCAATGAAATCCGCTGATGGCGCCGCAGGCGACGGTGATGAACAGGAAGGGAATGATGGCGGGCGCTCCGCTGGGATGCCAGTTGACCGCCGGGGCCACGAGGGTCAACTCCGGCCGCGCGCCATCCGGCAGGGGCGGTCCGCCGGCGAGCGCCGCGACGGTCAAGCCGAGGATGATCAAGCCCAGCGCGGAGATCAACTGGAGCGAGTTGATGTAATCCCGCGGTTGGAGCAGGAGCCAGACCGGCAGAACCGAGGCCACGTAGGAATAGGCCAGCAGCAGCAACACCCAAGTGAAAGAAGACCAGCCGGCCATCGCGCGGTTCCATTCGCCGAGGATCCCGGTGTTCCCGTAGATCACGGTCAGGTACATCGTCGCGAGTGCCAGGGCCGAGGGCATTAACAACCCTCCCTCGCGACGCCGGAACCAAAGGCCGATGGCGATCGCGATGGGGATCTGGATGAGGCAGGGGAAAATGGCGCTGGGGTACTGGCGGAAGACGGAGGCGATGACCAGGCCGAAAATGGCCAGGACGATGGTCAGGGCCAGGAACAAGACCAGCATGAACAGGAGCCGGACTCGCCGGTTCAGCAACCGGCCGGCGATGTCGCCGACGGTCTGGCCCTGGTTGCGGAGGCTCACCACCAAGGAGCCGAGGTCGTGGACCGCCCCGATGAACACGGCTCCCAGCAGGACCCACACCAAGGCCGGAGCCCAACCCCACATGATGGCGATGGCGGGCCCGACGATGGGGCCGGTGCCGGCAATCGAGGTGAAATGGTGGCCGAAGACGACGGCCTTGGCGGTGGGCACGTAGTCCACGCCATCCTGCAGGGCTTGGGAGGGACAGATCGCGTCGGCCGAGAGGTTGAAGATGCGGCGGGCCAGCCAGCGGCCGTAGGTGTGATAGGCGAGGAGGAAGCCGATTCCGGCCAGCAGAGCGATCAACAGCGGGGTCATGGCTTGCGGGATCGGGCGGCCCGGTTGGGCGCCGGTTCAGGGCGTCCCGGGAACGCGAATCTTGATGTCCTTGAACCAGGCGGCGTCGCCGTGGTCGGTGAGCATGATGTGGCCCCGGACCTTGCAGCCGAATCGCGGCACGTTGCGGAACTTGCTGTGGGCGACGGCGTCCAGGACCTCGGGACTGCAGAGTTCGTACTCGAGGATCTTCTCGCCGTTGAGCCAGTGCTCGACGTGGTTGCCGTGGACCAGGATGCGGGAGTGGTTCCACCGGGTGCTGTCGAAGGGGGCGTGGTCGGGCTTGGGCGGCAGGACATCGTAGAAAGCGCCGGTGGCGTGTTTGCCGGTGGTGCCCTGTTGCTCGCCCAGGAGTTGATATTCGTGGCCGAGAATGCCGCGCTTGGGATCGACGAAGTACTTCACGCCGTTGTTGCCGCGGTCGGGCAACCGCCAAGTGAAGGCCAGCTCGAAGTCTTCGAAGGTTTCGTCGGTCAGCAGGTTGCCGCCGCGGACGCGTTTGAGCTTCTTGAGGATGCCGTCCTCGATGACCCAGCCGGGGCCGGGTTTCGGGTTGGGGCCCGGGAGATGCCAGCCCTTGAAAGAGTGGCCGTCGAACAACAGCCGCCAGCCGGCCGCCTTTTCGGCGGGGGTGAGCTGGTTGGGTTGGGGCGAGTCGGCACAAGCCGGGAGCGCGTGACCCAGGCACAGCGCCCACGTCAGACCGAGGATCGTTGGCAGCGGCGATTTCATTTGATTCGGCCTCGTTCTACTCCCCGCCGGCGCGGCGGGTCAAGCGGTTGTCGGCACACGCTTTGCGCTTGTTGGGCCGGGGCCGACGCGGCATCGTGGGCGGCACAACGCGGTTCCCCGGCCGGCGTCCCTGCGGGCGTGCCGGGCGCGGGCGCCGCCGCAAGGGATGAAGTGGTTGCGCCAGCTCAAACAACAACTCCTCGAGGCGCCGGAACGGCTTGACCAAGGCGTGAACCGCCTCCGCGGGGCCGTCCGCCGCGGCCGCATCGAGGCCATCGTCCGACGCCGGGAACCGCCCGACACCCGTGCGGCGGAGGCGGACTATGACCGGTTGCAACGGCTGGTCCGGACGCCGCCCTCCTATCCGTACGACCCGCATTCCACTTGGGAACGGGGTTTGCGCCGGGCGCGGAAGTTGATCGAGCTGACCGGCCGGCCGGAGCGGTTGCGGTGCCTGGACGTTGGCTGCGGTGACGGCATGACGGCGGTGTTGCTGGCGAGTTATGGCTTCGAGGCGCATTTGACGGACTTGGAGGACTGGCGGGACCGGCGGGCGGAAGGGTTGCCCTTTCACCAAGGCGAACTGGAAGAGGGACTGCCCTTGCCGGACGGCCATTTCGACCTGCTCTACTCGTACAACACCTTCGAGCATTTGCGCGATCCGGCGGCCTGCCTGCGGGAGTTGGTGCGGCTGTGCCGGCCGGGCGGTTGGATCCATTTGGATTTCGGTCCGCTCTACGCCAGTCCGTGGGGATTGCACGCCTATCACACCCTGCGGGTGCCCTACGCCCAGTTCCTGTTTTCGGAGGAGTTTCGACAGCGGAAACTGCGGGAGCTGGGGATCTGGGATTTGGGGAAGGAGCGGGAGGCGCCGCAGCCGTTGAACCGTTGGCGGCTGGCCCAGTTCGACGAGTTGTTCGGGTCGGTGGGCTGCGAGGTGGTCGAGCGGCAGAATCTCCTGTTGTGTCGCTGGCTGGGGCTGGTTTCCCGGTATCCGGCCTGTTTTTCGGGCCGGGACTTGCGGTACGAGGACCTGGTCACGGCGGTCATCCGGGTGACGTTGCGCAAGCCGGACGGCCCGGCGGATGCCAAGCGATGAGCGGGGAGCGGCCACGGATCTCGGTGTTGATGCCGGTGCGCAACGGCGGGGCCTTCGTCGAGGAGGCAGTGGCCAGCATTCGCGGCCAGACCGAGCGCCGGTGGGAGTTGTTGATCATGGACGACGGATCGACCGACGACACGGCCGGACGCTTGGCCAGGTTGGCGGCGGCCGATGGCCGGATCCGGGTCGAACACGGGGAAAACCTGGGCCTGAGCCGGGCCTGCAATCAGTTGGCCCGGTCGGCCCGTGGCGACTACTTGGCGCGCATGGATGCCGACGATGTGGCCGCGCCGGAGCGGTTCGCCCGCCAATTGGCCTGGATGGAGGCGCACCCGGAAACCGTGGCGTTGGGCGGCCAAGCGGTTCGGATCGATCCCGAAGGCTGGCCGATCGACCGCTGGCGCGCGCCGTTGCGCCACGAAGAGATCGAGCGCCAGCACCTGCGGGGTTTTGGAGGCGGCATCATCCACCCGACGGCTTTCATCCGGCGGGAGGTCTTCGAGCAGGTCGGCGGGTACGATGAGGATTTCGAGGCGTCCCAAGATTACGATCTGTGGTTGCGACTGGCGGAGGTGGGCCGGTTGGCCAACCTGCCGGAGGTGGTGTTGTTCTACCGCTTGCATGCCTCGAGCATCACCTGCAGCCGGCGGCTGGTGCAGGCGCGTTGCATCCGGGAGGCCCACGCGCGGGCGGTCCGGCGTCGGGGGCTGAACCCGCCGCCGGCATGTGAGTTGCAGGTGCGGAGCGAGCTGACGCCGCGTCGGGCCCGGATGCAATGGGTGAAGTTCGCCCTGCGCAGCGGTCATCACGCCACCGCTTGGAAACACGCACGGGCGTTGTGGGCGGAGAAGCGGGACGGGCTGACGCTGGCGTTGCTGGCAGTCAGTTGGCTGGCCTGCCGGTGGGCGCCGGGTCCGGCGGGTCCGGTCACCCGCGAGGGCGCTTTGGCCGTCTTGCGGGAGGAAACCGAGGCGGCCGCCGAAACCAAGCCATGAAACCGAGCCCGTTCCAACAGCGATGGCGACGGTTGCGACGCCGATTGGGGCTGCATTTGCGGCGGCTCTGGACCGATGTCCGCTGGGGCCCCGGGACGGACGTGGCATGGCGGGCGCGGTTGGACACTTCCCTGGGCGGGCAAATCCGGCTGGGCGCCCGTTGCGAAATCCATCCCGGCGCGGTGCTGGCCACCTACGGGGGAACGATCGAGCTGGGGGATGACTCGACCGTGAACCCGTTTTCCGTGCTGTACGGGCACGGCGGCTTGAAAATCGGCCGCGGTGTTCGCATCGCCGCCCACTGTGTTCTGGTGCCGGCCAACCACGTTTTTGCCGATCCGGGAGAGTTCATCTTCCGGCAGGGGCTGACGACCGAGGGGATCGTGATCGAGG
The DNA here is from genome assembly GCA_003695015.1 of Verrucomicrobiota bacterium. GTDB lineage: Bacteria > Verrucomicrobiota > Verrucomicrobiia > Limisphaerales > J093 > J093. The sequence continues at coordinate 8,450 of RFJD01000353.1, forward strand.
ACGATGTCTGGCTGGGCGCCGGGGTGAAAGTGTTGGACGGGGTGCGGATCGCGCGCGGTTGCGTGATCGCGGCCGGTGCGGTGGTGACCGGCAGCACCGAGCCCGGCGGCATTTACGGCGGTGTGCCGGCGCGGCGGTTGAAGGACCGGCCCGGCTGGAAGGAGCGGGAGGAGGCGTGAGCGCGGAGGCGGGGCGATCCAACGTGCGCGGGCTGGCGTGGATGTTCGGCGGTCGCGGCTTGCTGACCGTCTCGCAGGTGGCCGCCATCATGGTCCTGGCGCGGCTGCTGAACCGGGAGGAGTTCGGCGCGGCGACGGCTGTGTTGTTGCTGGCGCAATTGAGCTGCTGGGTGGCGACCTGCGGTCTGGGCCCCGCTTTGGTGCAACGACCGGAGATCGAGCCGCGGCACGTCAGCACGGCACTGGTGGTGGCGATGGGCGGCGGTCTGGCGACGGGGGTGGTGTTGGTGGCGGCCCGGCCCCTGCTGGCTTGGTTTTTCAACCTGGGCGAGTACCAAGGCCTCTTGTTCTGGCTGGTGGCGCTGTGTCCGCTGGCCGCCCTGCAGCAGGTGACTTACTCGCTGATGCAGCGCGCCCAGCGGTTCCAGTGGATCTCGGTGACCGAGACGTTGAGTTTCGCCGGGGGATATACCGCGCTCTCGATCGTGCTGGCGTTGGCCGGGGCGGGTCCGCTGGCGCTGGTGCTGGGGCAGATGGCCACCTACGCCGGGATGGTGACGAGTTATTGGATCGGCCTGCGACCGCCGTTTCCGGGGCGGCCGGGCAGCCGGGCTTTTCGGGAGCTGGCGCGGACGGGACTGGGGTTCGGGTTGGCCGAGTTGGTCGGTTGGTCGGCCCAGAACGTGGACAAGTTCCTGGTCGGCCGGCTGCTGGGCCTGAGCGCGCTGGGGGTGTACAGCCGCGCGTTTGCCGTGTTGCAGTCACTGACCAACCTGCTGACCTACCCGCTCGATTCGGTGTTGTTCCCGGCCTTCTCGCGGGTGCAGGACCAGCCGGAGCGGCTGCGGTCGCTGTTCATCCGGAGCAACCTGCTGGTGATCGTGCTCTGCCTGCCGCCGGCCATCCTGCTGGTGCTGGCGCCGGAGGCGGTCGTGCTCGTGTTGCTCGGGGCGGAGTGGATCGAGGCCGCCCCGGTATTGCGGGTGTTCGGGGCCTTCCTGTTGTTCCGGGTCAACTACCGGGTCACCGACTTCGTGTTGCGGGCGCGGGGCATGGTGTACCAGCGGTTCTGGATCATCGTGGCCTTTTGTGTGCTGGCGGCGGCGTTGACCGCGGTGGGCTCGATGTGGGGGCTGACTGGCGTGGCCTTTGGCATGTCGGGCTGTTTTCTCTTCACGTTCCTGGCCCTGGCGTGGCTGGCGTTGCCGCAAGTGCGGTTGGGCTGGGGCGACTATCTGGCCCTGTTCGCGGCCCCGGTGTTGCTGGGGGCGGTGGTGGTGGCGGCCGGCTGGTGGCCGGTCGCCGAAGGGATGGCCGGTTGGCCGGCGCTGGTCCGCGCGGTGGTGGTGGGGTTGGGATCGCTGGGGCTGACGGCGGC
>RFJD01000354.1 GCA_003695015.1 Verrucomicrobiota bacterium
AGTTTCCCCGGTTGCACCGACGAGGAAATGGGCGTGGTCGAACGCTTCCTCCGGCGCACGAACTGGAACCTCCAGCAGGTCCAGGACTTCATCCCCCTGCCGATGACCCCCTCGGCGGCGATGTACGTCACCGGACGCGACTTCGACACCGGCCAGCCGATTCCCGTGGCCCGGCGCACCAGTGAACGCCGCCGCCAGTTGGCCGCCCTGCGCCCCACCGCCCGGACCGGCTCGCGCGCCCGGCCCAAACCGCGTCGCACGCCCGGCGGCCCCGACTGGGAATCCTTCGACGGCCGCGCCGATCCGGCCGAGGAAAACCTTGCCTCGCCTCGGCGGCGTCGGCTATGAAGGCCGGCCAGAACCGGCCTTGATGATGAACCTGCACGAAGCTTTTCTTGGACAAGCGGACCGGCGTCCCGACAAGACCGCCCTCTGGTTCGGTCCGGAGAGTTTCACCTACGCCCAACTGGCGGCGCGTTCCGGCGGTGTGGCCGCGGCCCTGCGACAGCGTTGGGGCGTTCAACCCGGCGACCGCGTGGGCCTCTGGCTCAAGAACCAGCCGGCGTTCATCCCCGCCCTGTTCGGCATCCTCCGAGCCGGCGGGGTGGCGGTTCCGATCAACAACTTCTTCAAACCGGACGAGGTCGCCCACCTCATCCGGGACGCCGGCATCCGGGTGCTGATCACCGAACCCGAACTTGCCCCGGCGCTCGATCATCTCCCGGCTGGCTGCCCGCGTCCGGCCACCCTCCTGAGCACCACCTTCGCCCACCTCCCGCCGCCGCCGCACGACTGGCGGGACGCCGACACCGCCCCGGACCAACTCGCCGCCTTGATCTACACCTCCGGCACCACCGGCGCTCCCAAGGGCGCCATGCTCACCCACGGCAACTTTCTGCATAACGTCCGGAGCTGCCAGCAGGCGCTCGAGATCACCGAGGAGGAGCGCATTGCCGTCCTGCTGCCGCAGTTCCACAGCTTCATGCTCACGGTCGGCACGCTGCTGCCTTTGCTCAGCGGGGCGGGGATCGTGCTCATCAAGTCCCTGCATCCTCCCAAGAACGTCATACTGGAGATCGCCCAGCACCGGGCCACCCTGCTGCCGGCCATCCCGCAGTTCTTCCGCGCCTTGGCCGCCAACCCGCTCCCGTCCGGCCTGGCCCTGCGCCTCTGCATCAGCGGCGCCGCGCCTTTGCCCGTGGACACCCTCGAGACCTTCAACGCCCGCAACCCGGTCCCGCTCCTTGAAGGCTACGGCCTCAGCGAGGCCAGCCCGGTCGTCTCCCTCAATCCCATTCGCGGCGTCCGCAAACCCGGCTCGATCGGCCTGCCCATCCCCGACGTCGAACTCACCATCCGCGACGACGCCGGCCGGGAACTGCCCCCGGGCGAGGTCGGCGAACTCTGTGTCCGCGGCGGCAACGTGATGCAGGGCTACTGGAACCAGCCCGAGGCCACCGCCGAAGCCCTGCAGAACGGCTGGCTCCGCACCGGCGACGTCGGCTACCAGGACACCGACGGCTACACCTTCATCACCGACCGCAAGAAGGACATGCTCCTGGTCAACGGGATCAACGTCTATCCGCGCGAGATCGAGGAGGTCCTCCATCGGTTCCCGGGCATCCGCGACGCGGCGGTCATCGGCCAACCCGATCCCCGCAAGGGCGAGCAACCCGTCGCCTATCTCTCGCTCGAGGAAGGTCATGAACTCGACCGCGACGCCCTCCGCGCCTACCTGCGTGAACACTTGGCCGACTACAAGATCCCGCGGCGCATCCACGTCCTGCCGGAGCTGCCGCGCAACAGCACCGGCAAGATCCTCAAAACCGCCCTGCGCCAGATGCCCGAACCGACGGTCGCCTGAAGCCGGTTCGCCTGCACCCTGCCGGATCGCCACACCCGCCCCCCGAGCCGACACGGGGAACCATTCGGCTCCGGGCCGTTTCCCTTCCCGGCGGGCTGTCGCCAGGCGCCCTGCAGAGGAAAGCGGTTGACGCCGGCCACCCCGCCGTTAGCTTTCAAACCCGACCGATTCGGTCCGGTTTGCCTTTTGATGCAGTTCACCCGCGCCAGCGAATACGGGGTGTTCGGTCTCCTGAACCTTGCCCGACGGGGACCGGGCGCCACCGCGATGGTCGAGGAAGTCGGCCGGCAGGAAGCCATTCCCCCGGACTTCCTCGCCAAGATCTTTCGCGCCCTGGCCCGCGCCGGCTTGGTGCGATCGGTGCGCGGCGCCGGGGGCGGGTTCACCCTCCAACGCCCCCCCGAGCGCATCACCCTGCTGGAGGTCGTCGAGGCCGTGGATGGGCCCATCCATCTGCAACCCTGTTTCGACCCGTCCGCCGGTTGTGCCTTCGAAGCCGGTTGCGCCCTTTGCGAACCCTTTGCCGAGGCGCGGCGGTTGTTGCGCGAAACTCTCGCCCGCCACACCCTGGCCGAGCTGGCCCGCCGCCAATCACCCCGGGCCGCCCGCCTGACCGCCGCCCACGCCGCCCGCTGATGGACGATCCCGCCATCCGATACAACGACACGGTGATGGATCACTTCCTGAATCCACGGAACGCCGGTCCGCTGCCCAACGCCAACGCCGTGGGCCGCGCCGGCTCGGGCGATTGCGGCGACTTGGTGGAATTGAGCCTCCGGGTCGAGGACGATCGCGTGGTCGAGGCCCGTTTCCGCGCTTTCGGCTGCGTGGCGGCCATCGCCGGAGCGAGCGTCACCACCGAACTGGTCCGCGGACGCACCGTCGCCGAAGCCCTGGCGCTGACCAACACCGACGTCGTCCATGCCCTTGGCGGCCTGCCCCCGCGCAAGGTCGAGTGCTCGATCCTCGCCGAGGAAGCCATCCGCGCCGCGCTCGGCGCCTACTTGGAGCGCAACCGCCCCGCCGACCGCCTGCCAACGGACGCCCCCGCCGCGGAGAATCCGCCCGCGGCCCCGGACCAGCCATGAGCCGCCGCCTGATCTACTTCGACCACGTGTCCGCCACGCCCGTCCTGCCGGAAGTGGTCGAGGCGATGCTGCCGTTTTTCCGGGAGCGTTTCGGCAACCCCTCCTCGCTCCACCGCCACGGGTTGCAGGCCCGCGACGCCCTCAAGCAGGCGCGCGAACAGGTGGCCGCCCTCATCCACGCGCCTTCACCCGACGACATCCTGTTCACCTCGGGCGGCACCGAGGCCGCCAACCTCGCCATCAAAGGCGTCGCCCGCGCCAGCCAACGCCACGGCCGGCACATCGTGACCACCACGAT